>DASVCO010000298.1:0-11352 GCA_036381575.1 Caryophanales bacterium | reverse complement strand
AAGGCCAGTTGCTTTTCCTTCTTTTTTCGCCTGTTCCAGCACGGTTTCGACCGGTTCCCTGTCCATATTGACCGCGATTGCTCCATTGTAAGTCTTCACGCCTGAGCTCATTGCGGTCGCCGCGGCTGCGGAATCTGTAACAGCTTCCTGTTTATCGTAGGAATACGTCGATTGCATGCCGACTAGATATTTGTCGAAAGCGGTTTTCTCCATTTTCGGCGTGGACGGGTCGTCTTTATAATAACGATAGGCTGTCAAGTAGGCGGGTCCCATGCCGTCCCCGATCAATAAAATCACATTTTTCACCTTCGGGCCGCTGTAGCTTTTCGCGTCGGCATCATGAAACAGATTTGTCGCCAGAACTCCAAGGACGAGAGCAAACGCAAGTCCCAGACAGGTCGCTTTTCCGGACATTCTTTGGAAATTCATTTTTCTCCTCCTTCAGCATTTTTTTTGTTTAATGGTGTCGTAATTTAAGAATAGAAGGTTCAGAACTTTAATAGAAGGGCGGAAAGTCGGGTTTGGGAGATTGGGTAAAAGGTCCTATGGGCCATTATTGCGCGAAAAAAGGATTAATTGTATGAAACCTGAAATATATGCACGAAAGTGGATCGTAATTGAACCCAACTCTATCATCATCGCACAAAAGATTAAATGAACGAAGTCCCAACCTGATAATAAGCATGTCTCGCAAAGCAATCTGATTTTAATTTTCCAAACCGGGGGAAATCTTGTATAATGGACGAGGACTATTTTTCCTAGATTTGAGAATCAATCAAAGGTGGATGAACCTATGCGAAAAGAAAGACGGCTTAAGAAGGGCCGCCGCAAAAAAATAATTATTACGATCCTCAGCATTCTTGGGGTGCTGATCCTGGCTGGGGGAGTCTTTGCGTATCAAATTTACAGTTCGGTGGAGAAAGCCGCTGATGATATGTTTCATGCTGTTGATTCCGAGGCGAAGGATGGCCCGGCACCGGTAGATGCCAATGATGATGGCGATCCGGACCCGATCTCGATTCTCCTGATGGGCGTCGATGAGCGCAAGAATGATGTGGGGCGCTCGGACACATTGATTGTGTTGACGCTGAATCCGGCTGACAAAACGATGCAAATGGTGAGTATCCCGAGGGATACCCGAACCTTAATTGTTGGAAGAGGAACCCAGGATAAGATCAACCACGCCTACGCATTCGGCGGCGTTAAGATGTCGATCAATACGGTTGAGCATTTCCTGAATCTTGATCTGGATTATTATATCAAGATGGATATGCAGGGATTGGTCGCACTGGTTAATGCGGTTGACGGGATTACGCTTTATAATGACGACAGTTGGCACGATCCCGGTTACTATAAAAAAGGTTATTTTTATCACGAAGGCACTTTGCACTTGAACGGGCCCCAGGCCATCGGCTACGTTCGCATGCGTTACTTGCCGGGCGGTGACTTCACCCGAAATGAGCATCAGCGTGAAGTGATTGAGGCCGTTGTTAATAAGGCGGCGAGCTTTTCGTCGATTACCCGTTACCAGGACATTCTGAGTGCAATCAGTGACCATATCCAGACGAATATTTCTTTCAAAGAAATGAAGTATATTGCGCTTCATTATCGTGAGGCCAGGACCCATGTGAAGACGTACGAGGTTAAGGGCAACGGCACGAAGATTGACGGCATTTATTATTTAGCCGTGGATGAGGCGGAGCGTCAGAAGGTGCATGATATGATTGCGAAGCAGCTACAGGAAGAAGATTAATCAGTCTGGGCCTTAAGGTTATTTTTATGAAAGCTCTCGGGTTTTGCAGCCCGGGAGTTTTTCGGTTTTTGGATTCGTGGGGGAAATCGTTTATAATAGAATAACAATGTGCTAGAAATGTCGATTTTTTTATAAAAATAAAAAGGGGAGCACGTTACATGGGTAAATCGGCTTTAAATGAATCGTCCCAGGGCCAAGTAAAAGGACAGTTGAAAAATCGAAAGTGGAAGAAGGCGATTATTGCGGCCGCCTGTGTCTTCGGGGTTCTGCTTATCGGGGGCGGGGTTTATGCTTACCAATTTTATGATTCCTTGAAGCATGCCGCGAACAAGATGTACGAACCTGTAAAGAATCCCTCGGGAAATCAGGATGGCCGTTCATCACAAGGAGACGGGGAGGGCGTACAGCCCGAGCACAAAGCAGTGGATCAGGGAACCGCAGCAAGGCCGATTTCGATTTTATTAATGGGGGTCGATGAGCGGACTTATGATGTGGGCCGTTCGGATACGTTGATGGTTCTAACGTTGAACCCGGACACGAATACGATGCAAATGATCAGTATTCCCCGTGATACGCGCGTGAGGATTCCAGGAGACGGTCTCCATAGCGGGATTCATAAAATAAATGCCGCCTATGCGTATGGAGGAACGGCCCTTCAGTTGAAGACGGTGAAGAGTTATCTGGATATTCCGCTCGATTATTATATTCGAATTAATATGGAAGGATTAGCTGATCTGGTCGATGCAGTCGGGAGCATTCGGGTGTACAACGATATCAGCTGGCATGATGAAGGGTACTATAAGAAGGGATATTTCTATCACAAAGGCTGGCTAACCTTGAACGGCCCGCAAACCCTCGGCTATGTCCGGATGCGCCATCTCGATCCGAGAGGGGATATCGGCCGCAACGAACGGCAGCGTGAAGTCATTCAGGCGATTGTTGATAAAGCGGCGAGCTATTCATCGTTTGCCCAGTACCAGGATATTCTGGACGCCATCAGCGAGAATGTCCGGACAAATCTCACATTTGACGATATGAAATACATCGCGCTTAACTACCGGGGGGCCCGGAAGAATCTTGAGACGTATGAAGTCAAGGGCCACGGCGGTTATATCAATGACATTTGGTGGTATATCGTGAGCGATTCCGAACGGCAGAAGGTGCATGATATGATTATGGCCCAACTGAAGGCAGGAGGTTCGGAGAACGCCTGGGGAGCTGAGTAGAAAAATAGCCCTCACCGGGCTTAATAAGTACTTTTTAAAATCTCTTCGTATATGTCCCTTGCGGTTTGATGGCCTCCTACACCGAATCTGTCAATCATCAAGGGGCTTTGGTCAGCGAAGTTGACACCGATTCCTTCCTTGAACAGAAATAATCCCTGGTAGCCAGTGTCAACTGCAATCTGTTTCACTTTTTCGTTCCACTTACCGTAAGGATAGGCCAACGCCTTGACTGTTTTGTCCAAATGTTGTTCAAGAATGTTTTTCGCTGTTGTCAAGTCCTTACGGATGGCTTGCGTACTTGAATGGGTGAGCGCCGGTTTCCCATTGATTTTATGGTGCATGGCGTACGTGTGGCTTTCGACATCGATCACTCCCGAATTTTCCATTTCGCGGGCTTGCGCCCACGTAAAGTGCGGCCAACTCCCCGGTGTTTCACCGACTGTACTTACAACAGCAAAGATTGTGCCGTGCATATCCATGTCTTTCAGCGTTTGATAACCGACTGTATACTGGCTTTCGTATCCGTCATCAAACGTGATCATGAGCGGTTTCCGGGGGAGTGGTTTGCGATGATTTAAAAACCCGAGCAAATCATCGAGCGTAATCGTGGTGTAGCCGTGGTTGTGAAAAAAGGCCATGTGGTTGCGAAAACGATCTGGCGGCATATTCGCACCGTTTGCGACTTTGTTTGTGAAATTGTGGTATGTCAGGATCGGAATATAAGGGACATTGGAAATAACCACATCCTGAGTATCCGAAACCCAACCAACATTGTAGCCAATCGTTTCACTAAGGAAACGGATCGGTATCATCGTTCGATCTCCCACAATGACCGGCGCTACATCAAGGGTTACGGCATTCTTATTCACGTAAGCTTTCGTGCTGTTAATATACAATAGAATGTTTTTGCCCTCGGCTTTAATCGAAACACTGCGGGTATTTCCATGCCATTTGATCACCCCGTCCATAATTTCGATCGTTTTACGTAAGGGTACCCTTGTGCGCCCTTCCCTGATATACGGCTCAGAACTGTAGTTTATAAGATTCCCATTGATGTATACTGATATATTTTTCTGGGTATCGCTGTATGCCGGGGAACAACCCCATAATAATATAATAATCATTAAAACGGTACTTAACATAACTTTCTTCATGCTTTTTCCTCCTTGTCATAATTTTATTCTACATAACTGAACAAAATCCTCTGATTGAGCATCAAACCATTTAGTGTTTTTCAATATTCAGTCACAAAATTGAAGAAAAACAGTCTGAAAGACTGATATGTTTCTCGGCAAATTGTGGTAAGATAGTAGAATCTTCTACAAATCTTGACATAAGGAGGAATGAGGTTGAGGAGGTTGGTTGTTTGCCTGCTTGCCAGTTTTATTGTAAGCGCGGGGATACTCTCATTTCAGCAAAAGGCGGCTGGGCAGACGAAATTTTCTGATGTAGACCAAAGCGACTGGGCTTATGATGAAATTCAGTATTTGGTAGGAAAAGGAGTCATTGATGGTTACCCGGATGGCACTTTCCGTCCAAATGCGACTTTAAAGAGAGAACAAGCCGTCAAAATGGTTGGTGCCGCCCTTGGTTACGGCGGCAAAAAGAGGGATACCAAATTTCCCGATGTGAATCCAGATAATTACGCTTCAGGCTACATTCATTTTGGTGTTGAACAGGGGTACATACACGGTTATCCAGACGGCACCTTTCGTCCGAAAAGGAAAATGCAGCGGGACGAAATGGCTTGGCTCATTTCCGGGGCGTTTTCCTTGAAGAACATGAGTGAATCCTTGTGGTATTCCGACATGAATCCGAAAATGAATAGTTATGAAGCTGTCAATAAGGTAACAACTGCCGGCATTAATGTTGGGTATCCCGACGGAACCTTTCGTCCAAACAGTAATATTACCCGGAGGGAATTCGCGGTGATGGTGGCCAGAGCTATGGACGACAAATTCAAGGTCACGCCCTCGCCGTTACAAGGAATGAAGATTGTAGTCGATGCAGGTCACGGCGGTTGGGACCCCGGGGCCCAAGCAGTGGATGGAACCTATGAGAAGAAATTGAATTTGCAGTTTTCGAGAAAACTGCAAAATGACCTGGAGAATTTGGGTGCCGATGTTTTAATGACAAGAAGCTCGGATCAATATGTGTCATTGGCACAACGAACGAATTTCGCCAACAGCCATAATGCCGATTTGTTTTTGAGTATCCATCACAATTGGAACGATGATAATACAGCCGATGGTGTAAGTCTTCATTACAGCAGTTATAGACCAGAGCTTGATCAGAAGGGTGTAGTAGTTACCTTTAACAGAGATTACTGGAAGAATCATGACGGGCCAGCCTATAAATGGGTTAAGGAACTGACCGATACTCAACAATTCGTTTACTTGAAAGATGGAGAAAGAAGAAAAGCCTATTATTCATGTGAGAGTTGCAGAGTGGCCTGGGCCTTTGATAACACGCCAAGCCGGGCAGCCGTATTAAGCGGTAAATTGGCCCGCGCCGTTGATGATTCTTTAACAACTTCGCGTATCGATATATTTAAGGCTCCGCGTGACCATAATTTGCGTGTTACGCGTCATACCAATATGACATCAGTCCTTATTGAATTAGGTTTTCTTTCGAATCCTGATGAGCTCAGGCTTTTGGAAAATCAGGATGTGCAGGCAAGGCGCGCACAAAGATTGGCGAATGCCATTGAAACTTTTTACGAGAATCACTAAATTGTACAGCTCATCTTCATCTAAATAAAGGGTGACACGAACTTATATTCAGTTGCCTTTCCGGCAGCTGGATTTTTTTCAGGTTTCATCCGACAAATTTTGATCAAATTCTTCATTTTTATGAAATGACTCCGATATATCATATTGACTACATTTTTCGGACTAGTGTAAGGAGGGATGTAGGTTTTAAACAGGATTTTAGAATCTCAACTAACATCTTTTGAGGAGGAAACGCAACTATGGGGTTGAGGAAGTTGGGCGTTTGCCTGGCCGCGGGATTTGTTGCAGGGTTCGTATTTTTAATGCCTATGCAACAAGCGTTTGCGCAAACAAATTTTTCTGATATGAACCAGAACGACTGGGGTTACGAGGAAGTTCAGTATTTGGTGGAACAAGGGGTTATTGACGGTTATCCGGATGGCACTTTCCGTCCAAATGCATCTCTGGAAAGGGAACAGGCTGCCAAAATGGTCGGTGCTGCACTTGGTTACGGCGGCAAGAAGAAGGATACTAAATTTCCGGATGTGAACCCTGATTACTATTCTTCCGGCTACATTCAGTTTGGGGTTGAAAAGGGATACATACACGGTTATCCGGATGGCACTTTTCGCCCGAATAGGGAAATGCAGCGAGACGAAATGGCATGGCTTATTTCCGGGGCGTTTTCCTTGAAGAACATGAGTGGATCTTTGTCATATTCAGATGTAGATCCGGGCATGAACAGCTATGAAGCTATCAACAAAGTCACAACAGCTGGCATTACGATAGGTTATGAGGACGGCACCTATCGACCGAACAATGACATTACCCGCAGAGAATTTGCTTTAATGGTTGCCCGATCTATGAATTCGAAATTCATTCAATCGGAATCGCAATCCGTTATTTCGCAAGGAGTTGTAACAGCGACTAATTTGAACGTCAGAACAGGTCCATCAACAGACTATCGTGTTGTCGGACAACTATCCCGAGGGACTGCGGTACAGATTTACGAGAAAGATGGAGGATGGGGACTGGTTTCTTCCGGAAATGTGAAAGGTTTCGTTTCGCTTTATTATGTCCATGAGAAATCAGAGCCCGTATTAAAAGATCGCGTGATTGTCCTTGATGCCGGACACGGTGGGTCAGATCCGGGGGCTGTCAATGATGAGTTGAATATCAAAGAAAAGAACGTCAACTTGGATGTAGTCTTGAAGGTCGCTCAACGGCTTAATCAAGCGGGCGCGAGCGTTGTTCTGACTCGTAAAGTCGACAATCGCTTAACGAATGGCTTTTCACTTGGTGATGGCTTTAACAAAGCGGATGGCTTGCAAGCCAGGGTCGATATTGCTGCAAATGCAGGTTCAGAGGCATTCATATCGGTCCATGCCAACTATTTCAATGAAACAGTTGGAGGAACAGAAAACTATTATCATCTCTATTTAAGTGATAAAGAACAAACCGAGAGAAGCGAAAAACTGGCCACCTTCACTCATGATCGCTTGATTGAGATGACGGATTTGGAAGACCGCAGGGTAAAGCAAGATACAATCATTTATCCTGATAGCGGGTTTCATGTGCTTAGGGAAAATAACAGTCCCAGTACACTCATAGAACTTGGGTTTATCTCAAACGATGAGGAAGCCCGAAAGCTGGCCTCAGATTCATGGCAAAATACAGCGGCTAAGGCGATCACACTGGGTATTAAAGACTACTTTAAGTGGTTGATGGAGCGACAGCAACCGTAGGAAAAACAGGTAAAATAATTCGAAGTGACGCAGGTGAAGTTCAGCTTTATTTGTGAAGACCACTCAAGAAAGAGGGCTGCAAAAGTAAAGCTGAATCGGTCTCCGTCAGGTAGGCAAGGCAAATAATAAAAACATGTTAAGCGGCTTTAGTTCGATATTCTATTGGGCTAAGGCCGTGTTGTTTATCTTATAACCATTTGGGGTAGTAGAAATTATATGGATATAATGATCGTTCACTTTAAGAGGCGCTTCCTAGAAAGGGTGACGGGGACGGCTTATTGTTACCTGTAACTTCTCAAATGGGCCGATTTAGAGTTTGGATGGGGCTGATGGGGTACCAGGAAGGTCATCGTATTTCTCACGCTACAGGCAATCTATCAGCTATTGCATTTCCGAATTTGTTATTCCTTTGCTTTAATTGTGATTGCCGGCTTTGGTGGTGTTCTTCAAAAGCTATTTAGATAAAGGCCAGAAAATGATTTAAAGGCCTGTCGGGAATAAGATTGCGATACGATGGGCTAAAAGGAAAAGAGCGTCAAGGAACTTTCAGAGAGGGTTAGAATAACGATGGTAATCCTTCTATAATGGAGAATAAAAAAGGAGGGCGCCCTTCGATTCTTTTTTATTTTAAGATGCTATGAACGGCCATCCATATCAATAGAAGGCCATTTCACTAATAAAAAAAGCTGACCCTCAAAGCCGTTTATTAACGACCTTTTTGAGTCAGCCTCTTTCCTCTTAGTGTAAAGCCCGGTAGATAAATACTGCAAATTCGGCTCGACTTGCATCTTGTCTCGGACGGAATGTGTTATCTTCGTATCCCATGGTTATTCCGGAAGCAGCCAAATTTTCAATGAACTGCTGATATGGATCATTTGCATCTACGTCCTTAAAGTCAGGACCGCCTGAGCCGCTGGTTAATTCGAATGCTCTGTTGAAGAGAATGGCGATTTGGCGACGGGTGATTTCAGCCCTTGGGTTAAACTCACCGTGACCGACGCCCTTCATATAGCCTGCCTTACGGACGGCCTCAATATATTTGCTATACCAGGCATTATTAGGAACATCTGAGAAAGGTGTGTTCCGATCTGATGTTTTCAGGTTAAATTCCCGTGCGAACACCGTGGCGGCCTGAGCCCTCGTTACGGTACCATTCGGCTTGAAGTGATTATCTCCCACACCCTGGAAGATATCATTTTTGCTAAGGGACGTGACTTCGTCATAATACCAAGTATCCTTATCTACATCGTAGTAGCGATAGTCCGGAAGTTCCGGCTTTCTTTCCGGTTTCGGTTGATTATGAATAACACGCTTTGCTCCTATGTATCTTGAGCCCCAATAATATTTTCCATGAACAGGAGTGATTTCTACACCATCTGAAGTTGCCGAGATAAACTGGCCACTTCCAACATAAATGCCAACGTGGGAAACACCGCCACCTGAAGTATTGTAAAATACCAAATCACCGGGTTTCAGGTTGGTAACTCTTGTGGCCTTGCTCCAAGACCATTGCGAGGATGAAGTTTCAGGTAAGTTCATTCCAACTTTCCTGAACACATATTCTACAAAACCGGAACAATCAAATCCTCTTGGTGATTCTCCTGCCCATTGATAGGGGACGCCTATGTATTTTTTCGCGATCGATACGACTTCGTCTCTAGTACTTGCCTCAGCTTGCGGTATCCAAACGGATAAAGCGACAATCGTGATGACAAGGACAGACAATATTTTTTTTATCACCCAATCACCTCTCTTAGATGCAATGTCGAAGATTGTTTTTTTAACTATTTAAAAGTCTACCATATGAGACTAGGTTACGGTGTTACAGTTTCCTAACATCAAAGCGACAAAAAGTAATCTGTTTGTAAAAAAAACTATCAAATTCACGAAGTTTGGGGGGAGAAAACATCTCATTTGTCGAATACATTATTACAAGACTGTAATCGATTTTTCTGTGAAACCGTTTGGATTTTCTTGATTAACTCTTTTTGTTTTCATGGAAATTTTGCTATGATTATCTGATACATAGAGAGGAAGTCTGTTGTGTGTTTTCAATTCCAGGAGGGAGAAATTCTTTGAGGTATCTATTCATTTATGCAGCTATTTATCTATTGGTATTTCCGCAAACGGCTTTCGGTTTCACCGGGCACGAAGGAGATAGACTGGATAAGACCTTCTTAAACAATCAAGGCCCTGCCATACATTTACATAGAAAGATTCAAAGCATTGAATCGATTGATATGAGCAGGGTGAATAATCGAAGAATATTGGTAAGGTTGAAAGAGGACGAAATGTTCGATCCAGCGCAGACTGAGGTGCAGTCGGTGGAAACCTCTCAGGTTTTGCAAAATCACCATATTAAGATTGTCAGAGTTTCGCCCTCGGTGGATTTTCAAGAGAAACTTGGCTTGTTACGTAAGAATCCAAATGTTGTCTATGCTGTACCGGACTACATTCGCCGTGTAAGAAATTATCAACCGAATGATCCCGGATTATCCCAACAGTGGTATTTAGATGCCATCCACATGCCGGCGGCATGGGATCTTCAGAAGGGTTCTTCGGATATTACAGTCGCTGTGCTCGATACGGGTGTTGATTTGGATCATCCTGATCTGAAAGGCCATTTGTTGCCGGGCTATGATTTTGTAAATGGCGATAGCAATCCGGCAGATGATAACGGCCACGGCACACATGTTGCGGGAATAATCTCTGCGACAGCCAACAACAAAACCGGTATTGCAGGTGTCGCCTTTAACACTAAGATTCTCCCTGTCAAAATCGCTAATGAAAATGGCGTAATTGTTTCTTCCAGGTCGGTTTCCGGTATTTATTACGCTATTAAACACGGCGCTGATGTGATTAATATGAGTTATGGTTCAATCGGGCCAAATCAAGCTGAGCTGGAAGCCTTACAGGATGCCTTTAACAAGGGAATTGTATTGGTGGCCGCATCCGGAAATACCGGGTCACAGATATTGGAGTTTCCCGCATCTTACTATCCGGTTATCAGTGTGGCAGCGACCGATCGGAATCATCAATATACATCATTTTCGACATGGGGGCCGATGGTTGATGTAGCGGCTCCGGGATTGGATATTTTCAGTACGGATATCACGGGTAATGGGGGTTATTCTGCCAAAAGTTATAGTGCTGAAAGCGGAACTTCCTTCTCTGCTCCAATGATCAGCGGATTAGCGGCATTGTTGAAAGCTGAACACCCCAAATGGGGACCGAATCAAATTGAATGGGCTCTTGAATTGGGAGTTATGCAGTCCGAAGGGAAGAGGTGGAGTCAACATTTAGGTTACGGAGTGGTGGATGCCGAAAAGATCCTTTCCATTAATCTTCCGTCTACCCGGGATGACGTACCCGAATCATTCGACAAAGCGTTTACCTTGAAGAATGGAGAAGTTTATGCTGAGAAGATAAACATGCCCGGAGACCAGGATTTGTATCATCTTAATGTCAGTCAATGCGGGAAGATGACTATTCGTTTCCCGGAGGTATCGAGTCCGAATGATCTTCATGCTGTGGTTGGGGTGCAGCTTAAGGACAGAGAAATTTATGCCAAACATGTGATGGATGATAAAGGGATAGGGGGAGAAGAGATCTATTCTTTCCAAATAGCTCCGGGGAATTATTATTTGATTGTAGGTGATATGAACAAGCATTGGTCATCAAGATCATATAAAGTGACGGGACTGTTAGAGTCAACGGATGAATTAATGATCTTTCCCGATTCCAGAAATCATTGGGCAAAAAGGGAAATCAGTTATTTGACAAAATGCGGGATTATTGAGGGTTTTCCTAATGGGACATTTCATCCGGATGAGAGCATTACTCGTGCCCAGGCAGCCAAGATCATTTCGGAAGAATTGAGATTGCCGCCGAATGAATCTGACTTTCCGGATGTTGAA
>DASVCO010000297.1:0-13151 GCA_036381575.1 Caryophanales bacterium | reverse complement strand
AAAACGTCAGGCCTCCGAAACAATAAACGAAGGCGGAAAAGTGATAGGCCGGATTGACGTGCTCTGGCACCTCGTGATCGGCAAGATCTCGCCACATAGGCGTAATATCCAAGCGTTCATCGACCCAATCATAGAACTTCGCTAACATTTACGCCCCTCCTTAATATGATGGCGGTACTGCCGGTACGTCCAGACGCGGATGCGCTTCTCCGAGTAAAATATTGTCGCCTTCTTTCTTCACTTCATAGACATGAAGCGGCGCGGTAGCCGGCAATCCTGCAATATTGACGCCTGTCTTTGTAAACCGGCTTCCATGGCACGGACACTGAAAACGATTGGGATACGGAGGTTCCGGCGACCAGTGGACCAAACAGCCCAAGTGGGTACAAACCGGAGACAACGCAATAATTTCGCCATCGTCGGTTTTAAACACAAAGGCTTCCTTCTTCTGGTCGAACTTATACCAGCCGTCCTTAATATCCTGTACCGTAAACTTTACCTCTTGGGGTTCCGTTGTGAGGTCGCTTACCTTCAAATCGATTTTCGTGAACTTATCCTTGCCCTTGTCTTCCTTTAGCAACGGATCAATGGCAAAACGCACCATTGGCAAGGTCATTGTGGCTGCCATAAAACCGCCTACACCTGTTAAAGTATAGTTTAGAAATTGACGTCTCGTTACATCATGATCACTCATTGTTTCCCCCCCTTGCTGTGTTTCGAAAATTTTTTGGCGTTCCATACAGACAGCATAGCCTGTACGCGAGGAAAACACACATATTAATAGGACATTTCAATGATAGCTCAGGCTTTCATTCACTGTCAATTATATCATGTTTCAATTCGTCGATTCTATTCGTAATTGTACCTGTTTTGCCACTTAACCGTAACAATTTGTAAGAGCTGTTTGACTTGTCCATTAATGATTTCTTCTTTGTTTTCCCTGCTCATATGCTGCATCGGCACTGCCGGGAGCCAGATGAGTGATTCTCCCACTTCCTTCTCAACCCTTTTCCAATCCGTGTCAGAGGTGATGAAGAAAACGTGCTTCATCTCAGAAAGCAATTCCTGTTTCCACATGTTTAAACGCGCTGCCCGATCTTCCACAGCTTCCGATTTCAAATATGTAAACGGAGGAAATTGAAATAGGCGTCCCTTTAATTGCTGCTCAAGTTCATCGGCAAGAAGCGCAGCAAACTCCCCGGCTTCTACGTTCAATTTGATTTCCTGATGCCAGGATACAGGAATCAAGGGTATTATAACAGTATCGACGTACTCCTTCTCGCGCATATAGGAATCAACGTCGTCGGTGGTCCATTTCATCATCACAACTCCTTTTCCTTATGTATGTATACCCTGTAACAGCATACCACAAATAGTACTACTGAATCGACAAAATGCGCCCTCTATCTGAATGTAATAAAAAAATCCCCAATCTCTGCAGATCAGGGAGAAGAAAATTTACGGTTGTGCAGCTTTCCTGTCAATTCGTAAAACCATTGCTTATCCTCGGCATCAAGGGCCATGTCCACAAGACGCAGTAAATTCGTTCGTTCAAATTCTTTCTCAGCTTTTCGGATCACTTCATCCGCCATTTCGGAATAGGTTTCGCTGATTTGTTCGTCGTAAAAAGGATTCTCTTCAAGCACCGCCGCATATTCCGGGCTGATATGATAATTCTTGAAATTGACCTGAATGTACAGAGGTTCATTCCGAAACATTCTGATGTCGTGAAAAGCTTTTTCCGGCTCAACCGTCATCACATGCTTCTTAAAGTATTGAAATGGAACATCCTGGGTACAGCGTGTAGACATTATGATCGCTTTCGGGCAATATTCCGCATGCCTGATAAAATGGACATTTTCCATCAAACGGTCATCTCCGGCCAAATAATTCAACAGCCAGATGCATTCCCGCTTTTTCAATTCATGATGTTCCAGAAACCAGCGAATGAACTGCTTCTTTTCTATCAACATTACATCGAAGCTCATCGTGAACCCCATCCTTCTCCTATATAGGATCCTCGCTTATATTATATTATTTCGCCTTCGCCGCAAAAAATCCTTCTTTTTACGAAATCAAATTTTATGAAGTTTCCGGAAACCAGGCGAAAGCAGGAATCCTTTAAGTCTTATAATAGGATCACTCTTCAAAATGAAGGATTTTCTCCTCAAGATGAATGAGCGAAGGATCTGCCGCCAATGCTTTTTTAAACAGCGAAACAGCATTGGCTGTTTGCCCCTCTTCCAGCAAGAAATCTCCGTATTCCTCAAGAAACACCGGATCTTCAGAAAATGTGCGGAGGGCCTTTTCATAATGGCTATGTGCCTTCTCAAACATTTCTTCTTCCCTTTCAGCTGTCGCCAAATACCATGCAAACGCGGGATCCTGTTCTTCGCTGTCCTCAATGGAGACCAGTAAGTCTATAACCTCATCGTAACGCTCCTGCTTCAGGAAGAGGCCGGCAAGCAGCTTCAAAGCATTATGATGAATCGAATTGATCGCCAACACCTTTTGCAGAAATTGTTCCGCTTCTTGAATTCGGCCGTCGGCCAAGGCGGCATCTCCCGCCTCGTAAGCCAATTGATCATTGAAGGAATCAACACGCAGCCCTTCTTCTGCTGTTTGGAAAGCTTCTTCGGTCCTGCCTTCCGCCCGGAAAGCCCTGGTCAGGTATAGATAAAGTTTGCTGTAATCAGGATCCTTCTCTTTTAAAGCGGTAAGAACCTGGATGGCCTGTTGGAACTCACCCGCCTGAAAAGCTGTGAAACCGAAACTGAATAATCCATGGGGTTCGACTTCACCCAAATTCTCCGATTCAAAATACGACAAGGCCTTTTCAAACTCTCCACTTCCGCTTAAAGCTTCCGCAAGTTTAAGATTCGTGTTCTCTCCGGGAATACCGCCGTCACGCAATACTTGTTCATAATGGGGAACACTTTTCTTAAAGTCGCCAAACATGAAATAATATTCGGCCAGCGCAAACGCGACAACCGGTTCCTCCGGAGCCATTCGCTTCGCTTCCAGCAACTTCTGTTCCGCCACTTCATCAAGGCCCTGGGCAGTGTAAATGTCTGCTAACAAAAGCAACGCCCGCAAATGATCATCATCTTCGGACCGGACACCCGTCAATACCTCAATAGCCTCTTCTTCATCGTCTGCGTCAATCAACAATTCAGCGAGAAGAAATGCAAGTTCATTCTCATCCGGATAACGGCTTCGCAATTCCTCTACAATGGGTTTTGCTTTACCTACATGGCCCCATTCAAAATATAATTGGGCAATTTTATATTTGTCGTCATCATCGGCACCGGCTTCAATTTTCCCAAGCAAATCCAATCCCTCGGAAACCTTACCGCTTTCAACCAGCGCGATTGCTTCTTCAATTTCTTCCATTTCACGAATCACGACTCCTCATCAGCAATAATTCTGCTTTGTCACCTATCCTCGAATAGCTAAACCGGGTAAGTTGTCAAATATCCGGGCACCCGAACGAAAATTTCTTTCCCGAAACCCGGACGATAATAAACAGTTTTTCCGGCTTTCATGACTTTTCCTCTTAACACAACAATGTCAGGATGGCTCTCTCTATCATAATCATGATCGGAATCATCAGCAAGGGATGCGTTCTCATAAAGATTATAATCAAGGTCACAACCCGTACGAAGTTCGCCCTTAAAAGGAGAAATGCCGATTTTACGCAGAATTGGACCTGCGAGAATTCCTTCATTTTCCGGAAAATCAGTTATCGTTGGAATATCGTTTTTTCCGGCCAACTCCATCCATCTTTCCTTTAGCTTCGATATTTTTTTATGCGGCACGTCCATTCCTCGCCAATCAGGGGTAATGGTCAAACGGTAAGCAAACAATGCATCACGAATCCATGGCCAGGTTACAGCCTCCAGATCAGTCTCGGCATCCACAGTTGCAAAAATAAACGGAACCTTTTCCCGCCGGCACAAGCGCACGAGTACGGGTGTTAATTTGCGCATTGGAACTGAAATTCCGACAACATAATCAATGCTGCTGTTTATCATTCGATGCCTTGCCTTTCTTAATTGTTGACAAAGCTCACTCTCATGTTTAACCGGACAGACAACAAGGACTGTCGTACAACCAAGCTGTTGCCATTGAATGACTTTTGCTCTAAAGCCCGAAAAATTTGGTGCATTTAGAATAGATAAGTCCACAGCCACACGACCAGGTTCAATCGAAAACCCGCGACAATCCAAATCGACATGTTTCAGCTTGTCCAAATTATTCGCGATATAAGCGATTTTACTTTCCCGAATTAGAAAGTCTTTCCTCTCCCCGTTCAGTCCATTCGCACCTTTTATCACGTACATCAAAGCCCCCCTGTTCCCATAGCTTTTTAATTCGGATAAATAAACCGGCGCCTTTCACAAGGTAAGGAATTTCGACTGAAAACATCACTACTTGTAACGCTCTTGAAACAATACGTCTTGTGCGTGACCGGTTTTCCTTATAGACAAGCTATGAGAAACAAGGAAAGGATAGAACGAAATGGCCTGTTCCAAGGCAAAAAAAAGAACCTGATGACGGACGCTTGTAAGCGCTGTCAAACCAGGCCTAAAAAAATGTGTAAATATGGATAGGAGTGGAGAGAAACCATTTACATCCCTTATTATATCATCATTGAGGAAAATTGCAACAAAAATTTGTAGAAAATTTGTCACAGGTTTTCCCAAATAAGAAAAACGCACAAAAGTGTGCGTTAATCGGCCAAATAAGTTTTATAATTTTGTTCATTCAGGACTTCTTCGGCATGTTCACGATCCTCGTCACTTCGGAACGACATCCGGAGAACCCCGATGATGTCTTCTCTCATTTCGATAATCCCAATATTGGTAATACTGATCCCGGCCCGTGCTATTAGGTCAGTTACCTTTGCAATAATACCGGGATAGTCGGGGACATCAACATAGAGATCGAATAACGGCGGGAGGGCCCCTTTCTTCCTTTGCGGTAACATATCCCGATATTGCTTTGCATTTTCGAAATAAGCGAAAATCTGCTGGCTGTCGACATTTTCAATCATCGCCTTAACTTCAGCCATCTCTGCTTGCCACTTTTCCATTAAATCAAGCAGGACCGAACGGTTATGAATCAAAACATCATGCCACATAGCCGGACTGGCCGAAGCAATTCTCGTTATGTCCCGAAAACCTCCTGCCGCAAGATCGCGAACATCGAATCGTTCTGTATCCATGTTAGCCAGATGATGAACAAGACCGGCTGCCACAATATGAGGGAAATGACTGATAGCCCCGACAATTCGGTCATGTTCTTCGGATGACATTTCTATAAAAGTCGCCTTTGTTCCGGATAAAAGACATTTCAATTGTGCCGTTGCCTCTTGAAGGGCGAAGCCGTTTGTAATCAACACATAAAAGGCGTTTTCAAACAAATGGGCATTGGCCGCAGCCACCCCGGTTTTGTGCGAACCAGCAAGCGGATGGCCTCCGATGAAAGTAACGTCATTATCATGAAAACGTTCGGCCTTCTTCATAATTTCATGTTTTGTACTGCCGACATCGGTAATGATGGCTCCATCCTTAAAGGAACAGGACAAAAGATGCTCGATAACCTCTTCCGCCTTCAACACAGGAGCCGCAATAATTACAAAATCAGCCGTTTCTGCTCCTTCTTCAATCCGGCTCGCCTGCTCATCGATAACCCCCAATGAGGCCGCAAGATCCGCCTGTTCTCGATTGACGTCATAACCGACAATTACTGACGACGGATGTTGTTTCTTGATAGCGAGGGCAAGAGAACCGCCGATCAAACCAAGTCCAATAACAAATACTCTGTTTCCTTGCATTCCTGTAACTCCTTAGCGCGTCTATCGCTTCAACCATGCTGATAAACATTCAATGATGTCTTTCGTTTGATCCTCGCTGCCAATTGTAATTCTGACAGCCGTTGGATATCCAAGCGCAGTGCCTGAGCGGACAATATAACCGTGTTTCAAAAGATACTCAAACACCTCATCTCCGCTTCGGTTGAAATCAATCAAGATGAAATTGCCCTGTGACGGATAGTACGACAAACCGAAATCATCACAAAAATTATAAAGCAATCGCAGACCTTTACGATTAACATCCCGGCATTCCTTGATAAAATCTTGATCGTCCAGAGCAGCTGCAGCGGCTAATTGCCCGATCCTGGAAGTGTTAAAGGGTTGGCGAATCGACTCAAGAGCAGCGGTAACATCCGGATGGGCAATACCGTAACCGACCCGAAGGGCTGCAAGACCATAAGCCTTTGAAAAAGTCCTTGTGATGATCAGGTTGGGATGTTTTTTAAGAAAAGACATGGTGTCCGGATAATCCTCAGCCACTACATACTCGTAATATGCCTCATCACAAACAACCAACACATCTGAAGGAAGTTTCCCCATGAAAGAAGCGAGTTCAAAATCACGAATGTACTCCCCGGACGGATTATTGATCATACACAGCCAAACGATCTTTGTCTTCTCATCAACCGCTTCGGCCATTTTGTCAAAATCATGCCGACCGTCTCGAACCGGAACTTCACGAATTTCCGCCCCTTCAACAACAGCATTATGCTTGTATTGCGGAAATGTCGGTGTGGGCATTACGGTATTACTGTCTGCCGTTAAATAGGCCCTGCAAATCATTTGAATGACTTCGTCGGAACCGTCTCCGAAAACCAGATTTTCCCGGTCTGTTCCAACAAAACGGGCTGTCTTTTCCCTGAGAACAGCCGCATAACCATCCGGATAAACGGCAAGTTGGCTCATTTCCCGCTCAATCGCTTGTTTTGCAGCTGGCGGAGCGCCAAACGGATTTTCATTGGAAGCAAGCTTCACAATTTTTTTTAAACCAAGCTCTTTCTTGACATCTTCAACGTTCTTTCCGGGTTTGTACGGCGTTAAACTTTTTAACTGTTGTTTCGCCTCCATCTCCTCAACACCTCGCAGAAACCTAAGTGGTAATACTTCGACCCGTAAGCGACAAAAGAAAATCTTTCAGCTCCGCCATCGCAGACGTTCTTCCTTCAGGATCCATCAGGGCCTCCTGACGGCTTCCGATTTCTCGAACAATCGCACTGCCTACAACGACGCCGTCACAATATTCCTGAACGCGTTCAATTTGTTCGGAACTTGAAATTCCAAATCCTACTGCTACCGGAACCTGGCTGAACTGTTTGACATTTGCAAGGAAATCATATACTTCGTGCTTGAATTCGCCTTTTCGAACACCGGTTACACCAAGAGAAGAAACACAATAAACAAATCCTTGCGAATGAGAAACAATTTCCTCCAATCGTCGCGGAGACGTCGTCGGAGCCACAAGCGATATCAGTGGAAGATTTTCCGCCTTCGCGGTTTCACGCAGCTCAGTGCTTTCCTCAAAAGGAAGATCCGGCACAAGCAATCCATCGATATCGTTTTCGCGGGCCGATACAAAAAATTGATCTTTTCCCAATTGTAGCAGAAGATTGTAATAAGTAAATATTATTATCGGAATTTGCACGCCTTTTTTTCGCATTTCGGGAACAAGGTTCATCGCTTTTTGCAGCGTCATTCCTTGCTTAAGAGCCCTGTTCGAAGCCTCTTGAATAACAGGTCCGTCGGCAAGCGGATCAGAATAAGGAATTCCTAATTCAATAGCATTAGCGCCGGTCTCTTGAAGAAGCAACGCCAAATCTACGGTTACTTCCGGAGACGGGTCACCGGCGGTAATAAAAGGAATGAACAGCGGTCTCTGTCCTTTTTCAACATATTGTTCAAAACGCCTATTCATTTTCCTCACCTCCGAAATGCTTCATTAACGTATGCACATCTTTATCGCCGCGGCCTGATAAACAGATTAGAATGGATTGGTTGGGTTCCATTTCACGCGCTTCATTCAAAGCTTCGGCTACAGCATGAGCACTTTCGATAGCCGGCAGGATGCCTTCTTTTTTCGATAAAATCGAGAGGGCTTCCAAAGATTCCGCGTCAGTAATGCTGCGGTATTCTACACGTCGGCTTTCGTGCAAATAGGAATGTTCAGGACCGACACCAGGATAATCAAGCCCGGCGGAAATCGAATACGGCTCAGTGATTTGTCCATCTTCGCTTTGCAGTAAATACGTCAACGAACCATGGAGTACCCCGAGGCGTCCGTTTGAAAGGGTGGCAGCATGTTTCCCCGTCTGTATTCCTTCTCCACCTGCTTCAACACCGATTAATTTCACGTCATCTTCCAAAAAAGGATAGAACATGCCCATTGCATTACTGCCGCCGCCGACACAAGCAACAATCGCATCAGGCAACTTTCCTTCTTTTTGCAGAAATTGTTCCTTCGATTCATCGCCGATTACCCGTTGAAAGTTTCGTACCATCTTCGGATAAGGATGCGGTCCAACAACAGAACCGATCAAATAAAAAGTATCATCTACATGCGTCACCCAGTAACGAATGGCCTCATTAGTAGCGTCCTTCAATGTTTTACTTCCGGAAGAAACAGGTACAACCTCTGCACCGAGCAATTGCATTCGGAATACATTCAGCCTTTGACGTTTGATATCTTCTTCGCCCATAAACACCTTGCACTCAAGGCCGAAATAAGCGGCAACTGTAGCAGAAGCGACACCGTGCTGGCCCGCGCCGGTCTCGGCCACAATTTTCTTTTTCCCCATTCTTACAGCCAGCAATGCCTGGCCAATCGCATTATTGATTTTGTGAGCGCCGGTATGGTTCAAATCTTCCCGCTTTAAATAGATTTTCGCCCCGCCGGTTTCTTCGCTTAACCTTTTCGCATAAGTTAACGCTGTCGGCCTGCCGGAATACTCACGTAATTCGTGCTGATACCGCTCAATAAATGAATCGTCAGCCATTGCCTCGTCCAATGCACCTTCCAATTCCTCCAGGGCATGCATTAACGTTTCCGGGACATATTTCCCTCCGAAATCGCCATATCTGCCTCTCGCATCAGGATAATTCAGCTTCATCCACATTCATCCTCTCTTCCAACCGGCTGATTTCCTCTTCGTGTTTATCGCCGTCTCTTTCAATTCCGCTCGAAATATCAATACCTTCTGGCTTGTAACGAAGCAATTCCGCGACATTGCCAGGCCGGATTCCGCCGGCAATGAAACAAGGTACGCCTTGCCTACTCGCTTCCGCCGTATATTCGGGAACAACGGTCCAATCGAAGGATTTCCCCGTCCCGCCCCATTGTCCTTTCACCTTGCAGTCGACCACAAAACCAGCAGCCTTCCCTTTATAAGCGCGCATGCGGTGAAGAGCGGTTTCGTCATGGTGGATCGCCTTCCAGACCGGCAAACCAGTGACAGCGGAAATTTCATCGACGTGGTCAGGGGTTTCCGCCCCATGGCATTGAATGATATCAAGCGGCACTTGACTCACTACAGCCTGGATGTCTTCCGCTGTTGAGTTGACGAACAACCCAACAAGCTTCTGCCCTTTTTTCGGGGGGATTTCCTCCAGCCATTCACCGACCTGTTCTGCACTCACACAGCGCTTGCTTACAGAAGCAAAAACAAAGCCCAAATAATCAGCCCGGCTGTTCATCGTATATCTTAAATCCTGTAACGAATGATTTCCGCAATATTTAACTTGAAGGTTTTGTGCCATTATAACTCATCCTTGAACAACATTTGAATGCCTTCCTCTGGCGTTCCTGCCCTCATTAAAGCCTCTCCGACTAGTACGCCGTTGGCCCCGAAGGCTTTTACTCTTTTCATATCTTCGCTTGTGAAGATGCCGCTTTCGCTGATGAACAAGGCTTCTTCCGGAATCAGCCCTGATAATTTTTCAGACTGGCTCAGTGACGTTTCAAACACTTTTAAATCCCGATTATTCACGCCAATGATTTTCGGTGTAAACACCTCGAGCAAACTCTTTAACTCCTTTTCGGAATGCACCTCAACCAAACAATCAAGCCCTTTTTCCGAGGCCAGTTGATACAACTCATAAAGTTCTTCGATCTCCAGGGCTGCAACAATTAATAAAATCGCGTCAGCCCCGATCCGCCGGCTCTCTTCTACCTGGCGGGCATCGATAATAAAATCCTTACGCAACACGGGCAATCCAACTTGCCGTTTGATATTCGAAACAAATTCCCGTTTCCCTTGAAAATACGTTTGGTCCGTTAACACAGAAAGGGCATCAGCCCCACCGCGCTCATATCCTTTCGCGACCTCCGTCGGTGCGAAATCCTCTTTTATCACACCTTTGGACGGGGACGCCTTTTTCACTTCTGAAATCAAGGCAAGGCCGCGATTTGGGTTCCTAAGAGCTTCATAAAAAGAGACTCGCGAGACCTTCGTCTCCTCCGGCATCACAAACGACCTTAATTCCTTTTTCTTCGTTTCAAGAATTTGTTCAAGCATGGGACTCGACCTTTCTTTCCTCCCGGAGTGACTGCAAGTGCGTATAAATGCGTCCGTTTTTTATCGCCTGAGAAGCTTCATGAACACCCTCCGCAATCGCTTCAACCCTGCCGGCGGCATACAATCCGGCTCCAGCATTCAGCAATACTATGTTGGTGGCCGCTTCACAACCTTCTCCGGATAATACCGCTGAAATCATTTCGGCGCTTTCCTGGACGGAATTCACCTGAATGTCAGCCAATTTCCCGCGTTTCAGACCAACATCTTCTGGAACAAGCTGGCTTCGGGTGATCGTCCCTCCATCAAGTGTAACGATGTCTGTATGCGTAGTAATCGACAGTTCATCAAGCCCCTCACCGCCAGTCACAATAAGCGCCCGTTCCGTTCCGAGATTTTGTAAGGTTTTCGCCATTTTTTCAGCATGAGCCGTATCAAACACACCGATTAGCTGCCGTTTGCTGTTTGCAGGATTGGTCAACGGCCCAAGCAGGTTGAAAATGTTTCGAAACCCGATTTCTTTTCGGGTCGGTGCAGCATATTTCATGGAAGCATGATATTGCTGGGCGAATAAAAAGCACATATTTTTCTTTTCCAACGATTCCAGAGCATGTTCTACACTCGATTGTGTCGGAATTCCGAGAAAATCCAACACCTCCGCACTGCCGCTTTTCGATGACATCCCACGATTTCCATGTTTGGCTACTTTCACACCGAGTCCCGAAAGAACGATAGCCGTAGCCGTAGATATATTAAAAGTTGAAGAGGCATCTCCACCGGTACCGCAGGTGTCGACTACTTCCATGTCATGATCAAATGTAACAGCGTGTTCTCTCATCGAGCGGACAAAGCCGGTCATTTCCTCTATCGTTTCGCCGCGGAAACGAAACACGGTCACCAAACTGGAAATCTGGCTGGGCGTCGCCTCGCCATTCATAATGATATCCATTGCCTGCTTTGCCTCTGCCTCAGTCAACGTCTTACCTTCAACTGTCTTTTTCAAAATAGCCTTAAACATGAAGTTTCTCCCCCTTATTCTTGAAAATGTCCTCTGCTAATTCGATCGCCTTCACCAATGCTCTCGCTTTGTTCTGTGATTCTTCCCATTCCTTGAGCGGATCTGAATCTGCCACGATCCCCGCACCGGCCTGGATGTAAGCTGTTCCGTCCTTAATTACAAGTGTTCGAATCGCAATACAAGAGTCAATGTTTCCATCAAATCCGAGATAGCCAACTGCGCCAGCGTAAAAGTTTCTCGCTGTCGGTTCCAGCTCTTGTAAAATTTCCATAGCCCGAACCTTCGGAGCTCCTGAAACCGTACCGGCTGGAAATGCTGCAAGCAAAGCATCTACCGGAGTTCGATCAACCGCCAGTTCGCCAGTCACCTTGGTTATCATGTGCATTACGTGAGAAAAACGGGCGATTTCCGTCAAAACCGGCGTCTGTACCGTTCCATACTTCGCAACACGCCCAACATCATTACGAGCCAGATCGACAAGCATGAAATGTTCCGCACGTTCTTTTTCATCTTGAAGCAAATCCGCTGCCAACGCTTCGTCTTCTTCCCTCGTCTCACCGCGTTTTCTCGTTCCTGCGATCGGATGAATCTCGACATTCCGATTTTGCACCTGGACAAGCCGTTCCGGCGAGCTTCCGACAACCTCAACCCCGTCAATCCGTAAATAAAATAAATAGGGCGATGGGTTCACCACACGCAACGCACGATAAATATCGAGGCCTTTCACGTTCAGATCCACTTCGAACCGCTGCGACAGAACGGCTTGAAAAATATCACCTTGCCTTATATATTCCTTGATCTTCTCTACGTCCTGCATGAAGTTCTCTTTTCGATAATTAGAACGTACACGCTCAAAGCTAACATCTTTCTGATCAGGCGTAGGAAAAAACAAATTACGGTAACGGTCACTCCCGTTAATCACCGATAACAGATCATCAATTTTACGGATCGCTTTTTCGTAATAATGGACTTTCTCCTCTTTCGTCTCCGAGCCCGCCAAACGAACTTGATGAAACACGCTTAACTCCTTGTCGATATGATCAAAAGCCAGAATCGTCTCACAAAACAAAAACGAAAATTTCCGAAGCCCGAGATCATTGTTTCGGTGTTCAGCAATAGGTTCAAGACGAGTCACCGCATCATATCCAATACAACCGACGGCTCCGCCGTAAAAAGGAACCGGGGTTTCCAAAGGCTTTACGTTCAAATACTCAATCGCCTTCTCAAATGCCTGATGAAAATCCTTTTCCTTCAGCACGGTTCCGGTCCGGCTCTCCCGAAAAAGATAGTCACCGTCCTCTTCCGTCAGAAAACCATAAGGATTAAGACCGATAAAAGAATACCGCGACCACGGAGAACCGTCATCTTTACTTTCCAGCAAAAAAACAGCTTCATTTTTCAGTTGTTGAAACAATTGAATGGGTGTGATCGTGTCGACGAAAAATCGCCTGACGATCGGAATGGTATGAAACTTTGAAGCATCCTGAATAAACGAGGACTGACTCGTTTCCATCGTTTTCTCCCCTCTCCGAAGGAGAATGGGAGAACGTTCGAGGTTTTGTAAAGGGGAAAGAATATCCAGCCTTCTGCTGGATAATATAAAAAACCCGAGGCTGAACAGCCCCGGGGTTGTGTACATACTCCGTCCCTGGCTCTTCTCAACTCAAACGTTCCCATCCTCAACTAAACTCATCTCAGCTAATGAAATTACTGTTATTTTAACGAACTCTTTGTTTTCTGTCAATCCGAG
>DASVCO010000296.1:0-5734 GCA_036381575.1 Caryophanales bacterium | reverse complement strand
CTTTAAGCTGTTTTGCCAATTTGCTTGGATTAATTGTTTGGCTTTATTTAAATCCTTATTTTTTAACGCTTCTAATATTTGCCCGTGTTCCAAATAAGATTCATCTTTTGCTGCGTAACGGAAGTAATGGATTTCAATTCGTTGAATTTTAACCTTTAGATTCTGTAATATTTTAGCCAACTCGGGATTGTTCGCCCGGTTGATCATATAATTATGAAATTCATTGTCAGCCTGCAAGGAAGCAAGTTGATCTTCTTGTTCAGTGGTTTGTTTAAACATCTCGTTCAAGTGATTAAGCTCTTGGATATCGTCAACTGTAATCTGGTCTATAGCTTGTTCCAAAGCTAAACACTCCATCGTCCAAACTATGGAATAAATATTTTCAGCTTCTTCGACATCCATGGGAGCCACTAACGTCCATCGATTCGGCTTGGTTACCACAAAACCTTCGTCCTCCAAACGAAGCAACGCTTCACGAATAGGAGTACGGCTAATACCCAACATCTCTGAAAGTTCCTGGTCTCTCAATTTCGTATGAGGCTCTAGTTTTCCAACCATAATCCAATCCTGGAGAATGTCATAAGCCTCATCCCTCATAAATCTCCGCTTTATCTTTACATCATTTATGTCCTTACTCATTTTTCACCTCTGTCTTAATGTTCTTAATATGTAATATACCACATATTAAATTAAGTACAAAACCCCGTCCCCACATACTGAAAGAATTTCACAACTTCGTTTCAATAGGCGAACGTTATTTGGGCTTCCGCTGGAACCGCCTTCGTACAAGACGATAGATAAAAAGGATGACTATAAGTTCTCCGGCAACAATGCTACCTTTGACTAGAAGGCGCATATCATCACCCGGATAAATCAAATTCGTCCTGCCCGAACTGAATAAAGTTAAAATCGTATGGTCTTGTCCCAGACCGGCTGTTTTTCATCCTTGCTTAACTTCAATTGAAAATAGACGCCTCTGACCAGCAAGTAAAGCCATAATTGCGCGTAGGTAAAATACATGAGGCAAGACATGATGATATCAATCAGCTTCAATTTTTTATCCATAATTTGAGCGCTGACCAGCTGGATGACGTAAATCATCCAAGATTCAAACCACAACAACAATACAGGCGCGGGCGTTGATTCGGGCTCCCGGAAACCGAAAAACCCGAGCACAAACCAGGCATCGGATAAAAACAAAAGCGCAACAAAACCGATATAAATCGATAACAATTGTGAGGTATGTAACAAATTTCTCCCTCTTCGCCACGACGGCATTCTGAAGGTCTTTCCGATAATATAAAGATTCCCTTGCATCCAACGTGTACGCTGTCTGATCCATACTTTTAACGTTTCCGGTTCCTGTTCCCATGTCCGTGATTCTGCAACAATCGGAAGAAGGCCGCCGTTCGCAGTTAAAACCATTGTTAAATCAGCATCTTCAGCAAGCGCATAAGGATCCCATCCTCCCGCTTCAATGAGAGCCTCTCTGGAAACAAGCATATTGGTCCCGGTCAATGATCCCAGCTTGAATAATTGCCATCTTCCGGCCTGCATAACCAATTGGAAGACGGAAAATTCAAGAGCCACCATTTTGGTCAGCCAATTTCTATGTTCGTTAATCGTCTTGACATAACCTACAGCTCCGACCGCACCGTCGGTTGTTTCCGCTGTCTGGACCAACCTCTCAAGAGCCGCCGGTTCCGGTTGATTATCCGCATCATAGACGGCCACATAATCCGCTTGTGTCAAAGACAATCCATGATTGAGCACACGCGCCTTTCCTTTTGGAACCCCTTCGGGCACCCGTATATGGTGAACGTTTTGATAAATCTCAGCATAGGTTTCGACTATTTCGCCGGTTCGATCCGCAGAGTTATCGTTGAGCAAGAAAATATCCAGATCTCCACTGTATTCAAGTTTGATGAGTGCATCC
This sequence comes from Caryophanales bacterium, assembly GCA_036381575.1. Lineage (GTDB taxonomy): Bacteria > Bacillota > Bacilli > Bacillales > DASSOY01 > DASSOY01. The sequence goes on along the minus strand of DASVCO010000296.1, from coordinate 3,798 downwards.
AGAGTTTGGGCAATCACTTTTTCCTCATTGTGAGCAGGGACAAGGATGGCGACACTTGGATAGAAGGTGAGCGATTTCTTTTTTCGCCCGGAAACACGGAATAAAATACCGGCCGCGGTCAGCACGGCATAATAAAGGAGTAAAATCCAAAACAAAAAGGCGATGATCCCCAACATAAAGGTCATACACTTTCCTCATTTCTATACGATTCCAATTGTGTTATCACATCTGGCCAGTTTGAGGACATAGCCGTCTCGCTTACAAAGAGAAGTTTGGCTCGTACCGTTTCATCCAGAAACTCATTCATCCGATCCATGATCCGGGTCTTCACGACGTCGCATCCTTCCCGATCTGTATTTTGCAAGGCAACAATCAGCAGATTTCCATTTATTTTGGCTACAAGGTCGTACCTTTCCCTTACGGAAAGAATCACTTGCTGAGAGACCGACCAAACAACTGATTCGGAAGCCCATCCTTTTTTCCTCGTATTGATGGAGACAAAGATGAAATAACCTTGCTCCTGGCGACGCCTCATTCCCGTAACGATAATCTTCAAGCGTTCAACAAATTCTTCATATAACAATAGGCCGCTTTCCTGATCTCTTCTTTGCAGGCTGGCCACTTTTCTTTTTAACTCCTTGATTTCCAAGAGATTGTTTTTAACCAGGGAAATAGACAACCACAGACAGACAAGCACGGCTGTGAAAGTGATTTGAACGACAATGCTCCAGAGTTGATCAAGATGGCTGTGGAAAAAACTCCAATTCCCTATCACAAGATAAAAACCCAGCATGAGAACCTCGACGACCAGCACGAGGAAGCCTTTCAGCATGTCCGTAAAAATAAAAAGAAACATTGAGGAGGTCAAAAGGAGGGCTGCGATGATCCTTTGCTCCGTCGATAATAGCTCAGAGAGGATAAAAACGGCAGTGATGCCAATGAGCAAGAGAAAAGATTTTTCATAGATCGGTTTCATTTCAATCCCTCCCCTTTTTGATTAAATCGATCACTTTTGCCCTTCCTGATTATTGCTTAAAGCGAATTTGTAATCATTATTATTCCTTTTATGAATAAATATGTAAATTTCAACACAAACGGCCTGCGACCCTTACTATACCTTGCCCAAAGCAAACATTACTATTATTTTATCAAACTCTATAAAAAAGAAACTATATTAGGTATAACGGTTAAACTCGGGAAAAGGTTAAGTTTTTGCAGGGGAAATTCTAAAAGTTTGGACGAGATTATTTTCATAATCATGATCCTTGGGGGAATTATGACCGCAACTCCTTTTTGATAACCCGTCACAATCGCCTCGCTAGACAGAGAATCCCATGAGTTGAGTATAATAGAAGGATATTAATGTTGAGTATGTGCCACCCGGAAGGAATGGAATCATGACCTTAATGCTCGCCTTACTGCCTATCATTGCGATTTTCATATTGTTGTTCGGGTTGAAACAGTCATCTTTGCGGGCGGGGATTTTAGCTTACGTCATCACCATTGTGATTACCTTATGGGCTTCAGAATTTGACCTTCACGCTGATGAGATCGCCCATGCCAGTTTCAAAGGTGTCCTGATCGCATTCATTGTGGCCTATGTGGTGTTCTTCGGCATTTTTCTTTTTCATCTGATGAACCGCTCCGGTAAAATCAAGGAAATTGCCGCTTTTATTTCCCAGGCAACCGATGACCGCATGATGCAGATTATCATATTGATCGCAGGATTGTCGCCTTTAATCGAATCAACGAGTGGTTTCGGGACAGCTTTTCTGGTTGTAGCGCCGATTTTGATTGCGCTTGGATTCAGCCGGATGAAGGCCGCGTTGATTGGATTAGTCAGCCTGTTGGCCGTTCCGTGGGGGGCTCTTGCGACAGGCATGGTTGTCGGATCAAAGATGGTTGAGGTACCGCTTGAGAACACAGCTGTCGGCGCCGCGATTGTGAGCTTGCCGGTGTTTGTTTATTTTCTCCTTGTGGCTGTGTACATAGCAGGAGGTTGGCAAGCTGTCCGCGGGAAATGGAAGGAAATCCTGCTTTTCTCGCTGACTTTTGGATTCGGGGTTTTATTTTTCAACCTTTATGTAAGTGTGGAGCTGGCCGGGGCTCTGGCAGCTCTCGTCACCACCGGTGTGGGTTCGGTCATGACGAAAATGAACCGCTCTGTCGTGAAGGTCATCAGTCCTTATTTATTTTTAACCTTTTGCATTCTGGTTACCCGATTAGTGCCGCCCGTCAGCGATTTCCTGCAGTCGCACGGGGTTTTGGATTTGCCGTCTTTCGATTTTGCGCTACCCTTATTGTATTCGCCGGCGTTCTGGCTGTTAGCTTCCTGTTTGTTCGCGATTGGGATTTTCAAAATTGATCGGAAGACCGTGCTGGATTCTATTAAGGCGACCTGGCGGCAGTGGGTTCCCTTTGCTGTCTCCACCGCTTCTTTTATTTCGATGGCTGAAATTATGGCGGCTGCCGGCATGACGGATTTCATCGCAGAAACAGCCGGAAGCGTGTTCGGAACCGGGTTTGTGTTGGTTTCTCCTTTTATCGGCGGCTTGGGTGGCTTTTTGACGGCAAGCGCGACGGGATCGAATGCGATTTTTATAAAATTACAGGTACAAACGGCCCACAGGGTGGGAATTCCTGCGGATTTGCTTACCTACGCGCAAAACGCGGGAGCGGCGCATGCTTCGATGGCCTCCCCTTCGCGGATCATCCTGGCGGGGTCTTTGTGCGAAATTCAATCCCGCGAAAATGAATTGATGAAAAAGATGATTTTGATTGTCGTCGGCGCGTTGGTGTTGATCGCCGGCATGATCCTGGGGTGGTTTTGGTTGATTTAGTGGGGCTGGCGGTTCCCCCTTTTCGGCGAGTTCGGACCTGCCATTGGGAGGTTTAGATCAATTATTTGTGATTTTGGATCAATTATTTTGATTTCGGATTAATTATCTGGATTTCGGATTAATTATTTACATTTTGGCTTAATTATCCTTCATTTCGGCTCAATTCCGTGCTGGGCGACATGTCCATTAGTGGAAATTCGCCGATTGATGATCAAAACTCGCAACTCTGAAGGCTGTCCTTCCCTCCGTCAACCGGGGAAACGGACAGACCTAACGTTTTCCAAGCCGCAATGCCTCCATGCATTTCCTTTGCGCCATAGCCATTTTCAAGAAGGATGATCGCTGCTTTGGCAGCTAGCGTGCACCAGGTGTCCCAGCAATACGCAATAATCTCCTTATCCTTCGGCAATTCCGAAAGTCGCTCTTCTAATCGATCCAACGGGATTTCCACGGCTCCTTTAATTTTATCCTTTTTGATATCCGGCGGCCCGACCCTCACATCTAACAATATGTATTGATCCGGATTTTCTTTTACCGATCGCACGTATTCCATCGGGCTCATGTTTGCCTCCAAACGCGCTATAAAATAATCCAACCGATTCATGGTTACAAGCCTCCCTCATCGTGATTTAGCGATGCCCAGATTTTGGACAAAAGCTGTTTTAATAATCGTTGCTCCTCTTTATTCAAGGCCGAAAGCACCTGAAGTTCAGTTTCTTCAAGGAATCCCGAACATGCAGCCAGCACTTCTTTTCCTTTTTCGGTCATCACCAGACAATATGATCTTCGATCATCGGGATTTTTCGTTCTCTGCACATATTCCAATGACTCCAGCAAATCTACATACCCCACCATCGTTGTGCGATCGACTTTCTGGATTTCCGCGATCTCCTTTTGAGATGAATAAGGTTTTTCATTAACAAGAAGAAGGGTCCCATATTGTTTTGCGTCCAATTGA
>DASVCO010000295.1:0-11397 GCA_036381575.1 Caryophanales bacterium | reverse complement strand
TGCTATTCTCATTGGGCACGCGGTCTTTTTGTGGAAACGCGCAACAACTCTATCAAATATTGAGGTCTTCAATATAAACAAGACTAATACTCGGGTGACTTAATTTTGCTATAAACCAAAAAATAAGCCTGGAACGTTCCCAGACTCATTTTTTGAAGTGAATGATACGGCTTGGACTATAGCTTTTCAATTTCGCCCGCAAGCCCGAAATCCTTGCCTGTGATTCCACCTTCATCGTGGGAAACCAGCGACAGGGTTACCTTGTTGTACTGAATTAGAATATCCGGGTGGTGATCAGCACTTTCAGCGAGATCAGCGACCTTATTAACGAAGGCCAGCGAAGCTCCGAAATCATCCAGCGCGAATGTTTTCTTCAATTGGCCGTCCCGATATTCCCAACCGGGAATTTGATCCAGCTTCCCGATAATTTCCTTTTCAATCATTGCCATTCACAACCACCTCCTATTCAGCAGTTCCCTGCCCCGTCTTCCTCTAAACTGCAATTCTTTAAACCGTGGAATCCTGTCCATCGCATTGCTATAATGAAAACAAATATCCTGAAAGGAATCTTTCGATGATTGAGCATTTGAAACAATTGTACCCCAATCACATAGCTGCGGACCCGGCCAACGTATCCTCACCGAAACAGTACGTTTGGTTCCAAACGGAGGATGGACCGGTCGGGATCAAGAAATCTGCTCTTTCCGATAAAGAAAGGTCACTGCTTGAAGTCTTTTTGACCCCTTTTCTTTCCGATCAAACTTTGAACCGCAAGCAAACTTTCTGGCATAATCTCCTGTTCTCCGGAGAGGTTACAAAGTCTAATGAAAAACAACATCCGTTTCGCCTCATTCACTTCTATGTCAAGGATCCCGCCATCGACAATGGTTCTTTCGCTGAAGCCGTCGACGGATTATTTCCGAATGAAACCGTAATTCTCTGGGAAACGGAACAGGAGGGCGTACTTGTTGAAATGAATGAGCCTGATCCGGAACAAACCGTTGGTTATGAAAATTTAATTGACGCCGTAACCAGCGACTTTTACACGGATCTTTTATTATATGTGGGGAGCAAGCAGACGAGTTTTGGCACGGCCAGCAAACAATTTCGCAAGGAAAAATCCTATTTCCGGATATGCCGGGAGCACCTCCGTGCAAAAGGGGTTTTTTACCACAATGAACAAGTTCCGTTTCTATTATTGAACACTTGTCCGGAAACCAGACGAAGGGAACTCCTTGATGTACTTTTACAGGACGTCGAAGAAGACAATGAACTGCTTTACAGCATTCACCAGTACCTGGAGTCTGGGATGAATGTCACCACTGCCGCAAAGAAACTGTTCATCCACCGAAACAGCCTGCAATACCGGGTCGATAAATTTGTTGAAAAAACCGGATTGGATGTCAAGGCCTTTCCACAAGCAGTCACTGTTTACCTCGCCCTTTTGGATAGACTCAACGAACGGTAGGAGTCAGAATCCCTCTCCTGAAAGCTTGTTTATGAACATTGCACAAAAAAGAAGAGAAACTTTGTGCACGCCTCCAATTTACGGAGGCGCTTTCATCCTCTACAATAAAACTAGAGTTGTTAACTTCATGGGGGAGGCAAATCAAATGGCAGAAATTAAAATGGACAATCTCCAGAAAAGCTATGACGGCAAGACCACTGCCGTGGACAATTTCAATCTTGACATTGCCGACAAGGAATTCATCGTTTTCGTCGGCCCGTCCGGTTGCGGGAAATCAACGACACTTCGAATGATAGCGGGACTTGAGGACATTACCGAAGGTGAATTATACATCGGTGACCGTGTCGTTAACGATGTAGCGCCGAAAGATCGCGACATTGCGATGGTATTCCAGAACTACGCTTTGTATCCGCACATGAATGTATACGATAACATGGCATTCGGACTGAAATTGCGTAAGTTCAAAAAGGACGAAATCAAGAAGCGTGTTGACAACGCTGCGAGAATCCTCGGGCTTGAGCAATTCCTTGACCGTAAGCCGAAGGCTTTGTCCGGCGGTCAACGTCAGCGTGTCGCGCTTGGTCGTGCAATCGTGCGTGATCCACAGGTCTTCTTGATGGACGAACCACTATCAAACCTTGATGCGAAATTGCGTGTGCAAATGCGTGCTGAGATTTCCAAGCTCCATCAGCGCCTGCAAACCACAACAATCTACGTTACCCACGACCAAACTGAAGCCATGACCATGGCTACTCGTATTGTTGTTATGAAAGATGGCTTCATTCAGCAGGTAGGGACGCCTAAACAAGTGTATGACACACCGGAGAACGTATTTGTCGGCGGCTTTATCGGCTCACCGGCCATGAACTTCCTTCACGGTAAATTGGAAGGCGATACTTTCAAAGTCGGCCAAACCACCCTTAAGGTGCCGGAAGGCAAACTGAAAACGCTGAAGGACCAGAATTATGATGGTAAAGAAGTTATCCTTGGGGTTCGTCCGGAAGATATCCATGATGAACCGGTATTTATCGAAGCTTCACAGGGAACGAAAATCAACGCCCATATTGAAGTTGCTGAATTGATGGGTGCGGAAACATACTTGTATTCGAAAATCGAGGGTCAGGATTTCATTGCCCGGGTAGATTCCCGTACCGATATTGAAAGCGGGCAAAACCTTGAAATGGCTCTGGATTTAAACAAAGCCCACTTCTTTGACATTGAGAACGAGCAACGGATTCGATAATAGGAAGAGAAATACAAGACCCTTCCCGGAGCATGGGAAGGGTTTTTTGTTGAGATTAGAAAAGTACGGACAAGGAACAGCGGCACTTTAAAAGGCCCGATTTTATTTCAGATAGGTTTCATAGAATCGGGTCATGGCGACGGCAAAATCACCCCGCGAGATTTGTTTATCCGGCTTGAAATACGCGTGAACTGTTGGTTCCGTCGCATACGGCTCCTGCGTAACTGTAAAATAAGCATTCAGAATGTTGAGATCTAAAGCAAGCTGCACATAGCCTTTCAACTCCTCCGGAATCTTTCCGGCATCCTCAATCGGGAGACGCTCGTCTTTGTACTGAACAGTAACCGGGTCATCATTACGTTTCATTGCTTCTTCTTGTAAGCCTAGACTTTGTACAAGCGAATATGCCAGTTTGGCACGGACTACGGTTTTTTCCGGCTCAAAGTGGTTATCCGATATCGGCAGCATTACACCGTTTTGAATCTGTGACAAATCCCTCATAGCTGCTCCCTTAGCAGTTACCGCCGCAACAAATGGAACATCGTCAACTTTCACATCTTTGAAGAGCTGTGTGCCGACGACCGGCAAGGACTGGCGAGTTCCCGCTCCCATCACGAGATATTGTGCCAGTTCACTACGCACAAGTGGTTGCTCCGGCTTAAAGTTCCCAGAAGGATACCCGTCAAACAGATGCTCCGCCACACCAGCTTTAATTGCGGCCTCAGCCGGGTTACCGTCGATATCATTTAGCCCGGTAAATCCATCAATGGATTTAAACGTCAACACACCATCTACTTTCTCGGGCAGGGCCACTCCAGATGTCGGATTGCTGTCCGCCCCGCGCAATCCCCGAAGTTCCAGCGTCCATTCTCCGGGTTGCGGTGAATTCACCTTTACCGTGCGATCCATATAAATGGGGAACGCCACGTAGATACCCGAGCTGTATTCCGTTCCATCCGGAGCCGTCAGAATCAAATTAATCGTATTGCCGGTAGCCTCCAACAGGCCTTTCGCATGAACGGTCGCCACGAGTGACGTTAAACCTTCCGATACTTCGAATTTATATTGATTAACAGATGCGAGTGTTATCGGATTATAATCAACGCTGAATGGCTGTTGTGTCTTAGTGATACTGACACTGCTGTTGAAGTCGTGTGTCAGGTTCAACGTTTTCCCGTAATTCTTTTCGCTCAATGCCGCATCTACCGCCGCATATGCGTTCACATAACCAGCACCGACCTCCCATGGTTCATAACCAGGCATGTTTGTGGCCGTTTGTTGAAGAATTTCCTTCACCTCCGGAGGCGAAAGTTTCGGGTTGGCGTCTAGCAGAAGCGCCACAATACCGGCAACATGAGGTGTAGCCATCGACGTACCACTCAATGTTGTATAATACGGCAAATAAGCCGGTTCAATTCGGTTAATATCCGTTGTCGAAGCCTCAGCTGCGACGGGAGAAACCGTTTTGGTCGACACAATGTTCACACCCGGCGCAGTTACGGTGGGGCGAAACTCAGCTGTCCATTTTTCTCCGTTAATTGTAAAAGTCTGCTCTTTCCCCTTAATGCCACGGGAGGAGAAATCGGCCAATGTTCCATCGAATTTGCCCGCCGCCACGGAAATCACCCACGGGGCAATTGAATAGGGATTCAATGTGTTTGCCCCGGGTCCGGCATTTCCGGCTGCAAACGTAACAGTAATCCCATGGTCATAAGCCGCTTTACTGGCTACATTAATCGGGTCGTCCGGATCAAATTGGGTCGTCGATCCCCACGAATTCGTAATCACTCGAATGTTATACTCCGCCTGATGGGTAAGCGCATAATCGAATCCGCCAATTCCGTCGAGAATGAAAATAAATCCGCCGGATCCATAACCTACCAAATCCGCTCCGGGAGCCACGCCTTCATACTTTCCATCTGATTTTGCTCCTGTTCCGGCAACCGTCCCAGATACGTGGGTTCCATGGCCGGAATTTGTATCAGTATTGGGAATATTCTCGGTATATGTGACCGGACCTAAATCACTGTATGCATTTAAATTAGTGGTTCCCAATACGTTTTGGACTACGTTATCTTGCAAATCCGGATGAGTCGCATCAATACCACTGTCGTTAACAACAACAGTTACGCCTTTACCGGAAACCGGCAATCCGCCATTTTTCTTTGTGAATCCGTCATCAGTGCGGGCCTTATCAACACCGGTTAACTTCGTTGCTTTGTAATTGTAATATTTCAATTTGTGGTTCAGGTACAGCGAACGAATTTCCGAAAACCCAGCGAGCTCCTTAACTTCTGCTGGCGTCGCCAGGACTCCGGCAATTGGAAGCGCCTTCATTGTTATACCTGTTGAAATTCCAATTCTCTTCAGTAGATCAATATCTTCCTCAGTAGGAGCTCCTTGTCCTTCGAATGTTATAATCACTTCCAACGGATCAGTCGCTGTTTTCAATGTATCTTCAAGCAACGGTCCGATATCCGCTTTAACATCACCGGCTGCGTACACATTTGAATTTGAATTGATCGGAACGAATGAAACAAACAGTGAAAACAATACAATAATTGTAGCTAGTAACCCAGCCCTTCTTGTCACTGATAATGACCTCCTGTGTATTAAAAATTTGTACAACTGTCTTACAATTCTAATTATGACAGGAGGTCTACCCGAACATCTATTGCTCGAAGGTTCTATTTCACTGTGAAAGTCGTAACGCTTTTTGTAAAATGCAATGCTACGAAAGTAGTAAAAAAACAACCCTGTCTCAAGGTTGTTTTTCAGGAGAAGGCAGTGGGACAAGCTGATGTTGAACAGCATAGATGACCGCCTGCGATCGGCTTTTTACATCCAGTTTTTTAAAGATATTGCTTACATGTATTTTCACCGTTTTATCGCTGATCTTCAATCGTTTGGCAATTTCTTTATTTGATAACCCCTCCACAAGGCAAGACAGGATATCATTTTCCCTATCTGTCAACTCTGTCGCTTCACGGCTTTTTGATTGTTGTTTGTGGAAGTCGAGAAGTTTCTTCGTCAAGCTGGGATGAATTACTGATTCTCCTTTAGACACTGTGCGAATCGCTTCCACCACCTCTTCCGATGGAACATCCTTTAATAAATAACCATCCGCCCCGGCCCGAATCGCTGACATGAAATATTCGTCATGGCTGTACATTGTCAACACAAGCACTTTACAGCCCGGAAACCGATCTTTCACCGCAGCAGTCACTTCCACACCACTGGCTTCAGGTAAATTAATATCCATTAACACCACATCCGGCTCCTTCTCCTTGATTTTGCGGAGCGCTTCATCGCCGTTTACAGCTTCCTCGACTACCTCAATGTCTGTCTCCAGCTCCAATATACTCTTCAATCCATCCCTCAACACGAGATGATCGTCAACCAACATAACTCGAATCATTTTCATCTTCCTCTCCGGAGAGATTTTTGATTATCAGTTCAATTCTTGTTCCTTCTCCTTTGGCACTGTCAATTTGCAAGGTCGCTCCGATTTCTTCGGCCAGATCATTCATATTCAAAATCCCGAAATGAGGCTCCTCACGCGCCTTGACCATCGCATCAACTAGCGAGAAACCGTTCCCGTCATCTTGAATAGTCATTTCAACGTAATCTTCCCCATAACCAAGATAGACGCTTACATGCCGAGCATTCGCATGTTTCATACAGTTGTGCAAGGCCTCTTGAAATGTCTCATAGAATATTCGCTCCTTGGCCTCATCCAGCAGGAAAATCTGACCCTCTTCTCGGTAGGTAATCTCCGGCCCGTTCTTTTTTCTCATTTCCGCAATTTTGTCCCTGATTGCCTTCCTTAACCCGCTTTGCTCGGTCGGATATGGCCTTAATGCGTAAATAGACTGGCGGATTTCCTTCAGACTATTCCGCAGCTTTCCTGTGCTTTTCCTCATGAGATATTCCGCTTTATCCGGATCCGCCTTAAACACCTTCTCGGCAGTCTCCAATTCCATCACCGCACCGGCGACCGATTGCGCGACACCGTCGTGAATTTCCCTGGCTATCCGGTTCCTTTCTTCAAGCAATAGGCGCTTTTTCTGTTCCGAAATCAAATTATAATTTTTCAACAGGATGGCCATTTGGTTTGCAAGCGTTGCCATTAGCCGGGCCTCTTCGGATGTGAAACTGCGGGACCGGGTTCTTCCCACTACCAGCATGCCAACGGTCTCATTTTCAACCTTAAGGGGGGCAAATATGAAGGCTCGAAGGTGACCCGGAAAGAATGAATCTATTGGGATCCTTTCCTTTTTTCGATTCGGATACAAACGAGTTTCATGAATATCTGCAAATATCGTCTTGTCTTCTTCCGACTCCTTATGAACGGATGAAACCGCTCCATCATAATAATTCAAAAGCCAATCGTCACCTGTTTTCACCCAGAAGCCCGTTGCCTCTACATCAATAAAATGCCTGAAAAGCTGTTGAATGTTTTCCCGCCACTTTCTGGAGAATAATAGGCGGTTTAATTCAGTTGTCAAGGTGAACAACGCCTTAAGGCGGTTCCGTTCCTTCTGAAGGCGAACAATTACAACCGTGATCAAGCAAATCGCCACCAAAGGCGAATAAAAAAATAAATAAGAGAAAACGTCGATCACACCACGGTTCTGGCTGCCAAGCAAAAACATGATGAACAAATATACAAATGAGAAAAAAGCCACACTTGCTTCAATAAAGTTCTTTCGGAGCCAAATTTCTCTTTGGTACCGTTGCGGGCGGATAAGCAACAAACCATCTACCATCAGGTTATCAGCCAGAAAATAAATTCCGGTAAAAACAGCGACTCGTCCCGCAAGCTCGGCAAGGCCCTGAGGCTCTCCCGAAAATAACATAGAAACGATTCCTTCCGCCAACAGCAGGCTGATCATTTGTTGGGCAGGAGCAAACATCAGTTGGCGAAGCGGCCGACGCTTCAATAAATAAATAATGAATAAAAGCGTGCAAAAAGAAAAAACGGCAACAGGGAAACCGAACAATAAAATGAACGTATAGACGAGTGGAAAACTCAGGGTAATCGATAACTGCCGAAGTATGACGGGATAGAACTCGGCTATACCGATAAATATGATGAACAATAGGTATGTTGGAATGTTCGAAAAACTGCTGAGGTGAAAAAACTGATAAACAATTCCCGCTGTACCCGTAAATACAACAACCGCCATATAAATAACAGCTAACCTCTCCCGGTTCAGGCCATTGTGCGCGATCATAATCCTCCTCTCCCTTTTGAATGTACAGCCTGATTATACTACAAATTCCTACGGTTTGTCCGAAAAAAATAAAAGCCCTCCCCTCGGGAAAGCCTGCTTCTAACCCATAATTTATCCTATAAGACAATTTCATCTGCAAATAGAAGAACTGTATCCCATTTACCATTCCAAAAAAAAGAAGGGGTGAAACCCTCACCCCTTAGCCATCGATATAAAGTTATTGCGTACCGCCCATTTGTTGTTGGGCCATCGTTACGAGACGCTTGGTGATTTCTCCCCCTACAGAACCGTTGGCACGGGAAGTCGTGTCCGGGCCAAGTTGAACACCGAATTCCTGAGCGATTTCAGTTTTCATTTGGTCCAGAGCAAGAGCTGCACCCGGTACCACCAATTGGTTTGAGTTATTGCTTTGTCCTGATTGTGCCATGTTTATCACCTCCTCGGTAATCATAGTTTGTATCATTACCGGAGGCTTATGTACCAAACCAATTGCCAAATCATAGTAAGAATGCTGATCCCGAAAGATAAAAAGAAAAACCCCCGATGTTTCCGGGGTTACAGATACTGCCTTGTTGTGTTTTCACCATCATGAGTAAACAATACTGTCTTCTCCTCAACAGTTGTTTCAAAGTTAACCGGGCGTCCCCACAATTGATAAATATAAGGCAACACCTTTTGTAAATATTTCAGATCAAGTTCCACTCCTTCGTAGGAGTGATGTAAGTACAGTTCTCCTTTTTTCTTATAATCACCGTTTTCCACTGTTACGTACGGAAATCCACCGTTAATACGCATTGTAACCAGCTGATCGCGAACTTCCTCCCATTCTTTATCGACAATTTTATAATCCTTTCCTTGTTTCTGGAACAGGTACATATCCTCTTTCTCGGCCAGTTCTTTTGTTAAATAATTGCGGATGAACGACGTATCGGATTCCAGCTCACGAACTTCAAAGATTTTTTCACGCCCATCTCCTTTGCAAACCCCTTGTTTCTTTAATTCTTCGGAAGGATGATTATAACGTTCCTCTATATCTTCGAAAATTTTCAATCCCAGGTAATACGGATTAATGCGCTGTCTCGAAGGTTGAACCACATTCGCGTTCAAGGAAGCAAACTCAATCGATTCATCAGGAGTCAGGTCCATTTCCCGGATAATGCGGGCGTGCCAATAACTCGCCCACCCTTCGTTCATAATTTTCGTTTGTAGCTGTGGCCAGAAATACAACATTTCTTCCCGCATCATCGTCAGGACATCACGCTGCCAATTCTCCAATTCCCGGCTGTGCTCCTCAATAAATAACAACAAGTCCTTTTCGGGTTTCGGCGGAAACGATTTTTTTTTCCTTTTGTAACCTTCTTCAGTTTGTTTTTCATCCAATTCCCATAAATCATCGTATTCCCCGTGACCCTGCTTCATTTCCTTGGACTCTTCCTCAGCTGAGTAGGATAGCTTAGGTCTGACAAGTGATGGATCAATGTGCTCCTGAATCGCCAGGACAGCGTCCAGAAAAGCTTCTACTTCTTTCTTGCCGTATATCATTTCATAATGATTTATGCGTTCAGCAGTTGCGGTCATACTTTCCACCATATCCCGGCGAGTATTGGAGAAATGCACATTGTTTTTGAAGAAATCACAATGGGCGAGGACATGCGCCACAATCATTTTATTTTGCACAAGCGAGTTTGTATCCAATAAGAACGCATAGCAAGGATTCGAATTAATGACCAATTCATAAATCTTGCTCAAACCCAGGTCGTAGTGCAGCTTCATTTTGTAGAATTGTTTCCCGAAACTCCAGTGGGAAAAGCGAGTCGGCATTCCATAAGCACCAAATGTATATAAGATGTCCGCGGGAACAACCTCATATCGCATTGGATAGAAATCCAACCCGAAGCCTTCCGCGATTTCTGTAATTTCATCGATGGCACGATTCAAAGTCTTTCTTTCACGGCTCATTCCATCTTCCCCCCATTCAGGTCTCGGAGGTCTGAAGCCAGAGGCCGGATGCTGGGAGATTCTTCAAAGGATAACGGCCTTCTCCCTCTTCCCACTTTAGCTTTCATTCCGGCTTCTGATTCCCGGCCTCTGGATTAGTCTATGAAACAAAGAGGCCGAGGATGAATAAGCCGCTCATGTTTTATGGAGGATTGGGGAAAATACGGAGGAGGTGATCACAATGCAAAACCCGCAACAGGATATCAATGAACTGATTTCGTTTTTGAAAACGTGGGACGGCAAACAAATTCTCATTTCCAAGGAAGAAAACGGTGACCGTGACCAAACTGTCATCAATCTGGAGAACATTTCAATGGCCAGCCGTGGAGAGACGATTGACGGTTATGTTTCCCCGATATCTTTACAATTACAGGGACAAGGAAGGGCAGTAATGAGCGACACCGAAGTCCCCATGCCTTCGACCACATATGATATTCCGATTACAGATTTGCATGATGCTCATTTTGACGGTATGCGTTTTTATATGTCCACTGACAGAGGGACTTATACAATTTCCCCAATGTGAATATGAAGAAAATTTGGCTTGCGCCAGTTTTTTGGCGTAAATAGGCTTAACATTGCACTTATAGATAAGATAAGTCCAAATCGTATAGCTTTCGTGTAAAAAAAGGGCCGACCACTCGGCCCGCCTAAGATTCCTGCAAGATTTGATTCACTTGTGCCATGACAGCTGTTACAATTTGCTCCAGAGATTCTGCACTTTTCTGGGATGTATCTTTGCAAACCCCAAAGTATAACTTGATTTTTGGTTCAGTTCCTGAAGGCCGCAGGCAAAACCAGCTTCCATCTTCAAGGAAATACTTCAATACATTGGATTTCGGCAAATCAAGCGGCTCCGGCGCCTCTGATTTCGGGTTCATTCGTTCACGCCGTTGATAATCTTCAATGGAAACAACCGCCTGGTCCGCGACATTATGCGGGGGCCGTTCCCGAAAAACATCCATCACATTACTGATTTTCTCAGCACCTTGTTTCCCCTTTAGTGTGATCGATTCAAGTTCTTCACGGAACCAGCCGTATTTTTCATAAAGCTCGATTAAACCGTCATACAAAGACTTGCCCTGCGACTTGTAATACGCTGCTGCCTCTGCGGCAAACAAACAGATCTGGACAGCGTCTTTGTCACGGACAAAATCACCGATTAAATACCCATAGCTCTCTTCGTAGCCAAATAGAAACTTATGGGAATTAGACTGGTCATATTCTTTAATCTTTTCACCAATATATTTAAATCCCGTCAAGGTATCGACTGTTTCGACCCCGTAATCTTCTGCAACACGACGGCCGAATTCGGAGGTAACTATTGTTTTCAAAACCACACCGTTTTTCGGCAGCAAACCCTCAGCAAACTTTTGGGATAAAAGATAATGAAGCAAAAGCGCTCCTGTTTGATTCCCGGTAAGAACGGTATATTCGCCGCTATTATTTTT
>DASVCO010000294.1:0-18263 GCA_036381575.1 Caryophanales bacterium | reverse complement strand
ATCAACCAGTTGTTTCAGCGATAAAATATCTTTTTGAACCAGATTTGTATATAAAAGTGGAAATGCAGTCTCCAAACCAACGATTCCGAAAGGCGATTGCTCCATTCCGAGCGCTTTTTCATCAGCCGCATGCGGCGCATGGTCCGTTGCAATGCAATCAATCGTACCGTCAAGGAGTCCCTCAATCAGAGCATCACGATCCTCCACGGCGCGCAAAGGCGGATTCATTTTATAGTTGGCGTCTACTTCCGGAATGTTGTCTTCGGAAAGCAGTAAATGATGCGGCGTAACCTCCGCTGTCACTCTAATTCCTGCTCTTTTTGCATGACGGATCACTCTTACGGATTCTTTCGTGCTAACGTGGCATACATGATAGTGTGCGCCCGCTGCCTCAGCCAGCAATACATCGCGTGCGATCTGGACGGATTCGCAAACCGAAGGAATACCCCGTAATCCGTTTTCCTCGGCGAACTTCCCTTCATGAACGCAACCACCGTGGATCAATGAATTATCTTCACAATGTGCGACAACTGCTTTCCCCGCAGCGGCAGCCTTCTTCATCGCATCAAGCATCATCCCTGCCTCTTGCACGCCGACTCCATCGTCTGTGAAAGCAAAGCTTCCAGCTCCCGCCAGCGCCGCAAAATCAACAAGCTCATGGCCTTTTTCATCCTTTGTAATCGACGCATACGGCAGCACCCTGACGAGTGCTTTCTCCTCAATTCGCTCCTGCAACGCCTTCATCTTTTCCACATCGTCCGGCACCGGCTTCGTGTTCGGCATCGGCGCAATCGTCGTGAATCCGCCATTCGCCGCCGCGCGCGTCCCCGTTTCGATCGTTTCCTTATGCTCGCCGCCAGGCTCACGCAAATGCACGTGTACATCCACAAATCCCGGTGCCAGCAGCTTCCCTTCCAGATCCACAACTTCGTGGCCGGCTTCGTCCACGTGATCGCTGATTTTCTCGATTACCTCTCCCGAAACCAACACATCTTTCTTCACCACTCCGCCTTTTTCATCGAGCAAGCTGCCGTTCTTCAACAAAAGCACCATTGTTTCTCTCCTTTCCCTCTCCAAGGGCCCATTTCAACACGGCCATCCTAACAGCCACGCCGTTTTTCATCTGTTTAAAAATCCGCGATCTTTCACATTCAACAAGCTCGTCCGCTATCTCCACACCTCGATTGAACGGTGCCGGATGCATGATAATGCTGTTTGGTTTCATCCTGCGCTCTCGATCGACGGTCATCCCGTAATTTTCGTGGTATTCTTTTTTCGTCATTTTCATGCCCTCTGCATGCCGCTCATGCTGAATTCGCAAAAGCATGAACACATCCGCCTCTTCCACAGCTTTGTCAAAAGGCATGTAACAACCGCCTGTAACCGTATCGTCAAACCACTCTTCTGGTCCGGTGAAAATCAAATTTGCACCAAGTCTTGAGAGCACATCGGCATTGGAGCGGGCCACGCGGCTGTGGCGCAAATCCCCGGCTATAACGACATTCAATCCTTGCAGGACAAGAAACTCCTGTTGAATCGTCAAAACATCGAGAAGGGACTGGGTTGGATGATTCCCGCAACCGTCACCGGCATTTAAAATCGGGATGTGAACGCGGTCAGCCAGCTCATCAAAATACCGATCCTGCGGATGGCGAATCACCACACATTTGACCCCGATTTCCTCCAGCAAGCGAATCGTGTCGTAAAGACTCTCACCTTTCCGGACACTTGAAGTTTGTTCCTCGAAGTTCAACACCTCAAGCCCCAGGCGTTTTTCCGCGACCTCAAAGCTGAATTTCGTTCTTGTACTCGGTTCGAAAAACAAATTGCAGACAAACGTTTTATCCTGAAAACCGAAGCCGGAATTTCCCGCAAAACCTTCCGCATCAGCCAAAAGGCCCTCGATGGTTTCCAATGACAAGCTATCCATCGTAAGTAAGTGATTCACGCCTATCCCCCCTGAATAAAAGAAGACTCGATCTTATCGCAATCAAATACGCTTGGCGTATTGCGCCCAGATTTTTATCGCGATTAAGCGATCCTTCCAGTAAAAAATCTGTGGCATCCGTCGGAGGCTTTTACTTTATCCAGACTGCTGAATAAAGTAAAAAACCCTTTGCCCGGGCGGCAAAGAGCTACAGCGGCTTCCGGATATACACCGGTACAAACGGCCGCTTGCGAAACTCCTTGCCAGCCTCACGGGACTGCTTTAAAGGAACCTTTATTTATTTTGTTCGATACTTACCTGATCCCTGCTGTCCGTTTCCTTCACTTCTACAACAATGATTTCTTCTTTGGAGGTGGGAACATTTTTCCCTATAAAATCCGGCCTGATCGGCAATTCCCGATGCCCTCTGTCAACAAGGACTGCCAGTTGAATCCTGGCCGGTCGCCCCATGTCGATCAAGGCATCAAGCGCGGCTCGAACTGTCCGTCCAGTAAACAACACATCGTCGACAAGAACGACATTCTTGTCGGTCACATCAAAAGGAATGTCTGTCCCTTTAATTTCAGGCTCCTGATCCTCCGTTTTTTTCGATAAATCATCCCGGTAGAGCGTAATGTCAATCTCCCCGACAGCGACCGGAGAACCTTCGATTTGCTCAATTTTCTCAGCGAGACGTTGAGCCAAATAAATGCCCCGGGTCTTCACACCGACGAGCACAATATCTTCGACTCCTTGATTATTCTCAATGATTTCATGTGAGATTCTTGTCAAAGCGCGGCGCACTGCCTGCTCATCCATAATCATTTTCCCCATCGGCTCACCTCGCAAAAAATCCCCTCACCGCAGAGGTGAGAGGATTTGGACATACGTGTCTTCATGTCGTTCCTTCTCAGCCTCACGGGACTGCAGTTAAAGGACATTCGATTCAGTTTCTAATAGCAAGTATGACAAAAAAAACGGTCGACGTCAAGACCAATTTACCGCCTTTTAAATAAACCGCGTGATTTCTTCTTGGCCCTTCTTGGGGGGAATTCTCGGCGCTTATAAAAATCTTCGTCCTCATTTTCCTGATTTCCAACAAGACTCCCCGCAGATTCATAAGAATCGTTCACTTCCTTCATAACCGCATCAATCTTAGCTTCAAGATCAGCTAAAGTCTTAAGAATAGCTTTATACCGGTGATCTCCTCCACTTTCAGCTGCCATTTTGCTAATAAATAAGCGGTCTTCCTCGAATTGTTTCTTCATAGAATCTAAAGTTTTCTCTTCATCCGGCTCCACCGCAAATGCTGTTTCAGGAGATGAATATCTTTTCGTCAAAATTTCAAGAACCTTTTCCTGTCCCTCTTCAATCTGCTTGGTCCGGGAAAACACATCTGCGAAGAAAAAGGAGGCAATCCTGTGTCGCAAGCTGATCTTGTGCCTGTTCAATTCTTCAAAAACAACATACAGCAAATACAACCCGAGAGCAGAGATTAAAAAATAAAACCCTTGCGGACTGTTCATGAATAAAATGGGATAACCCAAATACGGATACGAGGCCCCCGGCGCGCCCATAATATATTCTGGAAGAACGGTGAAAGGATCCTCTCCGCCATTATTATCCCCTTTGACACGGAATTGCAATTTCCCTCCCGACCGCTCCACTTTAATGACCCTGTGAATAATGTTCGGCGGGTAACCAAATCGTTCCCCTACAGCTTCCGGAACATCAACAACGATGATATCTCCAACTTTCACTTCGTCAGGAGTAATATCTTCAATCACGACCAGATCACCGACATGAAAGGTCGGCACCATACTTTTACTGGGGATCGCGCTGAACGGAGGAGTTCCGTAATGAAAATAAAGACTCGTTCCAACCAAAAAAACAAATATGAAAAATGCAAAAAGCTTTCCTAACGTTTTCATTTTGGGGGACGCCTCCCTAACCTGAAAAAAGCGGCGATCTTTGCCGCCGCTCTGTCCTACATTCTTACCATACAATGAAATTGAAGTTTGTACAATTCCTTTTGTTGCCCGGGAGATGGTTTATGGCCCATTTTCGTATAACTTCCGATGATGTAAAGTGTAGTTCGGCTTGTTGAATCATTGCCATCATCCGGAATAAGTGCTCCTGTCATCAACAAACCATCGGAATCTTCACTTTGAAGATATTCCTCCGCCTTCTCCCCGGAAAACTTTTTAATTTTCGTTCCATCGTCAAGGATGAAATCTTCATCCGTTGCAACCTCATAATACAGACCCGCCTTGACCCACCACTTACCCCTGGCATTAGACTCTGATCCGATACTCAAGTAAATTTGTGCCAATTCAGCCCAGCTCGGATCAGCTATTTCAATTTTGTACAATTGTAAGCCTGCCAGTTTGTGCGCCTGGCCTTTCTTCACGGTATGCACTGTTCCGTCGGTAATCGGTGTAACTTCAACGGGCTTCCCGTTCGGTAAGGTTTTCGATTCCACGTGAATTTGCAATCTGAGTGCCTGTCCGGCCGCCCAGCTGACAAATGTAACAGCAAACAGGGCTCCGATAAGCAGAATAAGGACATTTCGCTTGTGAACTCTCATCTCCTGAATCCTCTATTTGATTTCCACGAAAAATTCGGGGTCTGTTACAGTTGAGGTATTAAGAAGATAAAAACCTCCACTCTCCACACCTACGGAATATTTGCTGTAATCCCCGGTAAGCGTAAAATTCACATAACCGTTCGTCAAAGAAAGCAATAACGGATCTCCAACAACTTCCCAGTCCGTTCCACCTTCCGGAAATCCATAAATCTGAACATTAAAATTCAAGTAGCTGAAACTATCCGTTAATGCAGCGGCATTACTGAGATAAAGAGTACCATAAATATCCCCTGTTCCCGTACCTTGGGGTGTAACGACGTACAAATCTCCGCTGTCAATAGTCCCTGATGAACCCTCTGCAGACAAAACCGGCTGTTGCCCGTAAGAACCGACAACATCGGTTCCATCGGCTTGGCTGACAGTAGCAAAGTCAGATGTTTGTACCGTTACATTAGTCGAAGCACTGGTAGCAGCATAACTCACACTCGTAATTCCCAGTGCCAACATAATCCCCACAACTAAAAACAGTTTCCGTTTCATTTCCTTTTACCCCTTTCTGATTTTCGGTCAAGAAAGAGGTCGGTTGCACTACTAGCTCAACTGCACCAAAGTGCCCACATAAAGATACAGCTTCATTGCTCCCTCATTAAACATGAGTATATTAGACCTAGTAAAAATTACCCACAACCAGTCTACTATAAAACTTAGAAAAGTCAAGAAATTCTTTGACTTTTTCACAATGGGGGAATCGGGCTTAATCCCGTTCCAATCCCTCCAGCGTTTGTTGAATGATGTCGGGGGGCGGGACTTCAAAACGCATTGCTTCTTCGGATCCAGGGTGAATAAAACCGAGCACAGCCGCGTGTAAAGCCTGTCCGTTAAGGGGAAGGGTTTTGGACGGACCATATTTCGGATCTCCTGCCAATGGATGGCCGATATATTTCATATGGACCCTGATTTGATGGGTGCGACCGGTTTCAAGTTGACATTCAACATATGTAAAATTCCGAAATCGCTTCAGCACAGTAAAACGAGTAATAGCGGACTTACTGTTCTGATCTGTGACGGCCATCTTTTTCCGATCTTTAACATCTCGACCGATCGGTGCATCAATCACACCGCTTTCATGTTTCACTATCCCGTGGACAATCGCTTTGTATTTCCGTTCAATTGTTTTGTCCTTAAGCTGCCGGGCCAACGATTCATGTGCAACATCGTTTTTGGCGGCCATTAAGAGGCCTGACGTATCCTTATCAATACGATGGACAATCCCCGGACGAATCACACCGTTAATGCCGGAAAGGTCCCCGCAATGATACAAAAGAGCGTTAACAAGTGTACCGGATGCGTGACCGGGAGCTGGATGAACAACCATTCCCCTTGGTTTATTCACAACAATAACATCCGCATCCTCATATATTACATCAATCTTTATGTTCTCTGCTTTAACTTCCAACGGCTCAGGTTCCGGAATTCTCACATCAACAATATCGCCTTCGTTGAGTTTATAATTCGCCTTAACCTGCCGTCCGCCAACTTGAACAAATCCGTCTTTAATCCATTGCTGCACCTGGGCTCGCGACCAATCTCCGTCCGCGGCCAGCCATTTATCAATTCTTTGCCCGCTGTCGTTTTCCTTAACTGTTCGCGTGACCTTCTCCATAATTTTGCTTCTCCTTTTTCCCGTCAAGAAAGGTTTGAATAAAGATTAAAACCACGCCGATCGTCAACGCTGAATCGGCCACATTGAAAATCGGAAAGTCGATGACCCGAAAATAAATAAAATCCACGACTTCACCACGAAAGAGACGGTCGATGAAATTTCCGACAGCGCCACCGAGAACGAGACCAAGCGCAATTCCCAAAAGCGGTTGCTTCAAGCCTTGCTTTTGCAGATAGTAAACCACTCCGATAACAACAACAACCGTAATAACGTAAAACAACCACATTTGGCCTTGTAAAATACCGAAAGCGGCACCGCGATTCCGATGAGAGGTAATAGAGACAATTCCTTCCCAAATCGGAATATTTCCGCCTATGCTCATTTGAGTCACAACAAGCCATTTTGTAATCTGATCCAGAATAATAACCGCGATGGCAATCAAATAATAACGCAATTCAGTTCCCCCAATATCGAATTTTATAGAAAAACCTGGCTTGCGCCAAATCCCTGGCACAATTTTCCTTAATAATAAGATTCCTTACCGTGCAAACAACGAACTTGAAAAAAGCACATCTGAATTTTACCACAGCCGCGGTTAGAGAACAAAAAAGGACCGCCTCAGCGGTCCGGGCTGCCCTTAAGGATCTTCCAAATGCTCGTCATCCTCATTCAGATTCTCCTGATTCATCCATTTGTCATACTCAATATTCCGTTCGAAGTGGATATGATCATCGCCTTCGTATCCTGTGATGCCTGTAGATGCAATGGCTTCAATTGGAGTTACGTATCCTATACCGTCTTCATTGTCAATTAAGGAAGAACCCTCATAAGTCATATCGGTTTCATTGAACCGGGCAACTTGTTGATAAACATTTTGTTCATTATATTCGGTTTCGTCATCACCAGTATCATACTCTCTTTCAATTCTTTTCAGAACATCTTCCTCCACCGGACGATAATCAGATACTACGCTCGGAGTCGCTTCCACAATCGTGCGTGCTGTCGGAATAGCGCGAAGCCGTTCAAGAGGAATGGCCTGCCCTGTTGCCTCGCAAATCCCGTAAGTACCATTTTCCATCTTGGCCAAAGCATGCTCAACATCACGCAATTCACCTTCAACCTGCTGGCGGAGCGCAAAATCCTTCTCCCGCTCGAAGACCGCGGTTCCCGAATCGGCTGGATGGTTGTCATATTGGGATAATTCACCTGATGATTGAGATGAAGCCAGTGGGATGTCCAGTCCGAATTCAGCGTTTGCGATGAGACGTTGTTCGGATTCTTGTTTGCGTTCCAGTAGATCCTGTTTAATTTCCTGATACGAATCCATCATTTTACAATAACCCTCCTCCCTGTCAGCACTGTATCGTTAGTTTTACCGACAGAGGGGAAGTTAGACGCGTTATCATTTTCCACGTGAAAAAGCACTTGAGAAAGGCGGTTTTCCCGACCCAGGCCCAAGTGCTTCGTTATTAATAATATTTTTTCACAATCCCGGCACACTCTTGACAAAGCTTTGGATGATCCGAATCACTTCCAACCGAAGGTCTTACATGCCAGCATCGATCACATGTATCCCCTTCAGCAGGTTGAACAACCACAGCCGTCCGATCATATTGCATGGCATTTTCCGGCGCATTCTGCTTGGACCCGCCTATATCCGTTTTTGACACAATAAACAGTTTCTCAAGATCTTCAATTCCTTCGAGAAGCTCTGTTGTCTCTTGATCCGGATACAGCGTAACAGCGGCCTCCAGCGATTTACCAATCACTTTCTCATTACGGGCTTCCTCTAGTGCCTTCAGGACCTCATCCCTGATTTTGCCGAGGCGATCCCATTTTTCCTTAAGCGCCTCACCATCTGCAACTTTTTTCTTTTTGGGCATGTCTGTCAAATGAATACTTTCTTCCACAACACCCGGGATGTAATTCCACACTTCATCGGCTGTATGCGGCAGAATTGGTGCTGCCAATTTCGTAAAGGCCGTCAAGGTTTCATATATAACGGTCTGTTTGGCGCGGCGCCTGAGGTCATTCTCCGGTTTGGTATAAAGCATATCCTTTGCCACATCGAGATAGAAGGAACTAAGTTCAATCGTACAATAATTGTGTATAGCGTTGTATACTGTAGAAAATTGGTAAACTCCATATCCCTTGCTTACTTTTTCAATTAGTTCATTCAAATTGACCAGCATATAACGATCGAATTCCGGTAAATCCTCTACAGGAACGGTATCCTTCTGCGGATCAAAATCATGCAAATTACCGAGCATAAAACGAAGAGTGTTGCGCACCTTCCGGTACGTTTCCGCAATCTGTTTCAAGATATCATTGGAAACGCGAGCGTCTCCCTGATAATCGACTGAAGAAACCCAAAGGCGAATGATGTCTGCCCCCAGTTGTTTCATCACTTTGATCGGATCAATGACATTGCCGACCGACTTGCTCATTTTGCGTCCCTCACCGTCAAGAATAAACCCGTGGCTGACAAGTTCTTTATAAGGAGCTTCTCCTGTTACCGCAACAGCGGTCGATATTGACGAATTAAACCAACCGCGATATTGATCCGAACCTTCCAGATACATATCAGCCGGGCGGCGTAATCCTTCTCGCTGTTCAAGCACAGCTTGATGGGAGGAACCCGAATCAAACCAAACGTCCATGATATCTTCCTCTTTGCGGAACTTTCCGTTCGGGCTGTGCTCAGAAGTGAATCCTTCCGGCAATAAATCTTTTGCATCCCATTCAAACCAGATGTTCGATCCGTGCTCTCTGAACAATTCCGATACATGACTTATGGTTTCATCTGTCATGATCGGTTCACCGTCTTCGCCATAGAACGCCGGAATGGGCACGCCCCAAACACGCTGTCTGGAAATACACCAATCTTCCCTGTCCCTGACCATATTATGAAGGCGGGTTTCGCCCCATGACGGATACCAATCCACTTCGCTAATCGCCTGTAAAATACGATCACGAATGTCCGCTATCGAAGCAAACCATTGTTCCGTCGCCCGGAAAATGACCGGCTTTTTCGTCCGCCAATCATGCGGATAGGAATGGGTAATGAACTCCAATTTCTGAAGAGCTCCGGCTTCATCCAGTTTTTCTGTGATGGGTTTGTTCGCTTTATCGTAAAATAATCCTGAAAAACCGGGAGCGCCGTCAGTCATGACACCTTTCTCATCAACTGGACACAAAATATCAAGGCCGTATTTCTTTCCAATAAGGAAATCGTCGGCCCCATGTCCTGGCGCGGTATGCACCGCACCCGTTCCGGCATCTAATGTGACATGATCTCCAAGGATGACAAGCGACTCACGATCATACAAAGGATGTTGAGCCGTAACATACTCAAGATCCTTTCCTTTTACCGTTTTTACAGTTTTCGCATCTTCCCACTCTAGTTTATCCTTCAGGCTTTCCAGCAATTCAGAGGCAACAATATACTTCCCATTCCCGACCTGAACAACACTGTACTCAAAATCAGGGTGAATGGCGATTCCTGTATTGGCCGGAATCGTCCACGGTGTGGTCGTCCAAATCACAATTTTCTCCCCGCCGTCAAGCACACCTTTACCGTCCTTAACTGCGAAATTCACGTAAATCGACGGTGAACGCAAATCTTTATATTCGATTTCCGCCTCAGCCAGTGCAGATTCAGAAGAAGGCGACCAATAAATCGACTTTTTGTCTTTATAAATCAATCCTTTTTTCACCATTTCTCCAAACACTTTAATTTGTTCGGCTTCATAATCCTTCTTCAATGTGATATAAGGATTTTCCCAGTCCCCCTGAACACCCAAACGTTTAAATTGCTTGCGTTGACGGTCAATCTGTTCCAATGCAAAGTCCGCACAAAGCTTTCGGAATTCGGCGATGCTCAGCTTTTTCCGATCTACGCCTTTTTTCGCGAGCTGCTGTTCAATTGGCAAACCGTGTGTATCCCACCCTGGCACATAAGGCGCATGAAAACCTGCCATGGATTTGGAACGCACGATCATATCCTTCAAAATTTTATTTTCCGCATGGCCGATATGGATATCTCCATTCGCATACGGCGGGCCATCATGTAAAACAAACCAGGGCCGGTCTTTCGTCCGTTCGAGGTTCTTCTCATACAGCCTTTGATTTTCCCACTTCTCTTGCATCTCCGGCTCACGATTCGGCAAATTGCCCCGCATCGGAAAATCGGTTTTCGGCATTCTTAATGTATCCTTGTAGCTCATCTTCTTTCCTCCTATTTCTTCTGTTCCAAATCCCACATTCAGAACTTCATTTCCTACATAAAAAACCCCCTCATCCGTAAGGGACGAGAAGGTTACCCGCGGTACCACCCTGATAGGCAAACAAAACAAAGATTGCCCGCTTTCATTCGTAACGTGAATGATTCGCCGTTTGTTTACTATTCCGAAACCCTTCCGGCGGCCTCGCCGGATTCGGTTGAATTTCAACATGGAACTCCAGGGTGATGCTCCCTTTACATCATTTCTCGGGCTTCCACCATCTCCCGATTCGCTGGTCAAATGAGAGGCAAGGGACTGTCCCCTTCACAGTTTCATCGTTCGTTTTAATTAATAGTATAAAAAAAACGATATCAAAAATCAATAATGGCTCAAAGCCTAGTCAAGACTTTGCACATCCTCGCGGCTTCCTTGCAACAATTCATCATCTTCCATCGATTCCTGAAGCCTTTCCCAATCACCATCGTCAAGCATTTCCAATTGGGCCTCAACCAACATACGAAACCTCGTACGGTACACTTTCGCCTGCTTTTTCAACTCTTCGATTTCGAGAGCGATTTTCCTTGACTTGGCAAGGGCTTCATTCACAATCCTGTCGGCATTCTTTTCGGCTTCCTTCACAATCAGCTTTCCTTCCTTGGAAGCATTTTGCTTGACATCTTCCGCCGTTTCCTGCGCAACAATGATCGATTTGTTTAGCGTTTCCTCAATATTTGAAAAATGCTTCAGCTTATTATGAAGTTCTTCAACCTGGGACTCCGCTTGCTTCTTCTCGCGAATAACAGCTTCAAAATCTTTAATCACCTGATCCAGAAAGTCATTGACCTCATCCTCGTCATACCCCCTGAAGCCGCGTGTGAATTCCTTATTATGAATATCGAGTGGTGTTAGCGCCACTATTGCCACCTCCGTGCTTAATCTGTGTTGTATGTTGTATTCGACAAGTTTAGGCGGAATCCTTCTTTTTTCAAGGATGATTTTCAATCCGGAAATCCGATAGTGATTCGTTGTTTCCCTTTTCTTGTCGGACCCTCGACCGCCAGTAACTTGCTCCTCCCCTTTCCACGAAAAGACAAATAATCGCCAGTTCGAAGTGAATAGGATGGCTGCTCGACCGTTTTCCAGTTAACTTTCACATACCCTTTCCTGATAAAAGGGGTAATCTTTGCCCGTGACAACCGATAAACTTCAGAAAGCACCGCATCAAGCCTCAATGAAGAAACAGTTCCGCCCTGTTCACTCCACGTTTCCGGAACAACCAGTATATCCTGAAGCGGGGCCTCCTCGAGTTCCACAGGACTGCTTCCCACCTCAGTCAGGTTAAGCTGTACATATGAGGCAATCTCCTTTGCAGCTACAAGCTGAACTTGGCCATCTTTAAACAACAGATCTCCAAACTTCTCACGCTTCAGCCCCAGTCCCATCAAGGCACCCAACAAATCACGGTGGTCGATTGAATTAAATTTTCTCGGGTAATTCAATTCAAACAGGGTAAGGCCGTGATCCTCATCTTCAGATTGATAATAAGGCGGCAACAGCAGCATTCTTTTCCGTTCAGCGTGCTCAGATCCACCTGAGAAAGAGATTATGGTTTCACTATCATCACCTATAACGGCTTTAACTATATCCTGTTGCCGTGGATCAAGGAAATCCGAGCGTTTTGGTATGTACCTGGTTTTCACTTCCTCTGCCCAACCGGCTATTTCATCAATAAAGGGCTTTTCTTCAGGCCGGAAATGCTGGTATAAATCCATGCCGGCACTCCTTTAATAAAAGAGTTGAAAAATAAAGTGAACGCCACGGGGAACGAGCCACCAAAGGACAAGCATAGCCACAATCGGCGACAGATCAATCATGCCGAAAGGCGGAATAAATCTGCGAAACGGCTCCAAATACGGTTCGGCAAGCGATCCTATGAAACGCCCGAATGTCGATTCCCTCGCGTTCGGAAACCATGACATCAATATGTAAATAATTAAAACCCAGGAATAAAGCTCAATCGCCCATAATATCAGATTCTCAATATTCCACAACATTTGTCACAACACCTTACCTTTCTTCTACATCATCCATCATTTCCGAGATTGCCCCGGAGATATCAATGTTATCGGGAGTACATAGAAACGTATGAGGCCCCAACTTCTGTATATCGCCACCTGCCGCATAGGTTGCTCCGCTTAAGAAGTCGATCATTCTGGTTGCTTCATATCGAGAAATCCGTTGAAAATTCAGGACAACGGCGCGATGATTCTTTAATTCATCGGCAATTTCCTGCACCTCCGCATAACTTTGCGGCTCCAGCAAGATCACTTTTGAATTTTGCTGGACACTTTGTAAGCTTACGATATTTTGCTTCTTTTTGCGAACAAAAGGTTGCTCCTGGGTTCCCTCTTCTCCCTTTTCCTGCAAATACGGATCTTCTTCCAGATCGAAATATCGTTTGAATTTTGTTATGAGCCCCATTCCAACTCTCCCCTATATTTGTACGACTTCAAATCCGCTTCCCTGCTCAAAGGGGACCGTCTGCCGCATCCGCACTCGGTACGTCCTCCCCTAAAATTCTTTTCCAACAAGGCCTGTTCCTATACGGACAAACGTTGCTCCTTCTTCAACGGCGATCTCAAAGTCATTCGACATTCCCATCGACAATTCCTTACAGGGAGCATGTCCCCATTTTCTCAATCGTACGCCCTCCGCCAGTTCCCTTAATCCCCGGAACACTGAGCGAATTTCCCCACGGTTTTCGATATGGGGCGCCATAGTCATGAGTCCGGCCACCTCAATTTTAGGATAATCGGCCAGTTTCTCTATGAATTCCTGAACCCCATCAGGGGAAACCCCGTGTTTTGATTCTTCTCCCGAAACATTAACCTGGACAAAACAACGAATCCTGTCGGCAGCCCGTTTTTGAATTTCTTTAGCAAGAGACAAACGGTCCAATGAATGAATATAATCGACCTGATTAATGACCGTTTTCACCTTTCTGGATTGCAGCGTTCCGATAAAATGCCAAATGGCCCGCTCCCCGAGGACTTCCCGTTTCTTCAAGAAACCGTCATCACGGCTCTCGCCTATATGCCGGATTCCTGTATCAAGAGCCTCTTCAGCCCTCTCACTGGATACATATTTGGTTACTGCAATAATTTGAACATCATTTGGACTGCGTCCCGCGCGACTGCAGGCCGTCTCGATTTTTTCACGGATTTGAACTGCATTTTCGGCTACGGACAAAGTCCCTCACTCCCGATTCCCGCATTTGAAACTTGATTATCTAAACCGACATCCACACGCCGGTGATTATAGCTCAAGGGTACTGCAAATTGTTGTTTGACCAAAACAGGCCTTCACCTCAAAGCGACAAACCCCAACATTCGGCCGGTTTGGCCGTTTTCTTTACGATGAGAATAGAAAATATCAGAAGAACAACTCGTACAATATGAAGAAATTTCGATATGATCCTCCGAAATTCCTGCTTTCTTACATAACCTGTTGTTACACTCTTTTAAGTTCAATTTGAAGTGCTCTGCATCCAGCGGTCGATAAACTCCTCCCGCTTTGCCATTAAGCACCTTCTCTACTTTGTTTATCACACGTTGATCCACTTCATAACAACACTCGCCTATTGAAGGGCCAATAATAACTCGAATTTCATCACGGGGAATTTCTTCTTGTTCCCCCCAGCATTCAATCATTTTTCCGGCAATATCTGAGGTCGTTCCCCTCCAACCGGCATGGGCAATGCCTGCAATATTCCACCCCGGGGCAAAAAAATAAAGCGGCACACAGTCCGCATAGCCTAATGACAACAACACGCCGGCTTCACGGGTGTACAATCCATCTGTTTCCGGCACAGCCCCTTCCAGACCTTTCGCTCCCTTTCCAGCATCCTGGCCTGTCACCTTTTCGATGTTCGAACCGTGAACCTGTTCGGCGCAAACCCATCGGTCCGGAAGAAAACCGAGCCTCTCTCCGAAACGTCTTCGATTTTCAAAAACCCGAGCAGATTCATCGCCCACATGGAATCCGAGATTGAGACTTTCGTAAGGAGGTTTGCTGGTTCCCTGAAGCCTTGTTGAAAATCCAGCCACAGCACCGTCCCATTCGGCAAGCTTCATGAACATCGGATCTTTACGTATAAACGGTTCCCGGGCCATTCAAACACTCCTCCACAGGTACAAAACCCGGCATCTTGTTCAAAGTCCGAAACAAGAACCGGACTTGGTCAATCAGCTTAAATAATTGATTCATAAAGCCATAACGATTTTTTTCATTTTACCACATTACGAATTCTTTTGATAGTCTCCGTTCCCCCCGTTCCCCTCATTCATTTCATGAAACCGGACCAGAATGACATCCGTGCCGATGCGTACAATATTGCGCCATGAAATGACAATATCACTTTCTCTTCCGAACAGTCCCATCATTCTTCCGTTCCCCGGAATAATCAAAGAGTCGATCTTCCCGGTAGTCGTATTGATTTCCAGGTCCCCTATGTGTCCCAATACTTTCCCGTCCGAAACGTTGACGACGTCCTTTGCCTGAAATTCGGAAATTTTGCTCAAGGTTCCGCCTCCTCATAAAATCGCCAGTACAATTTATGCTTTTTGGCTATTGCACTGAAAAGAAATCAGCCAAGCAACCGGCCTCCCGGTTGAATATAGGCATTCACCCAGACTGCTTGGTACAGTATATGACGAAGACGAAAAAAATGAACCGCGATAAACCAAATACGCCTTGGGGTTATTGACTCCCGGATTTTTAACATTAACCGGTCCCTGGCTGAATGAAATAAAAAAAGCCCCGCACCCGCGGGACTAACACTAACTCTCTATATGTTTGTTCATTTGTTGAATAGCCGCTTTCTCAAGCCTTGAAACCTGGGCTTGAGAAATCCCGATTTCATCCGCCACCTCCATTTGTGTCCGCCCCTGGAAAAACCGCTTCGAAAGAATGGATTTTTCCCGTTCGTTTAACCTGGTCATCGCCTCTCTCAAGGCAATTTCTTCCGTCCATTTAACATCTTTTTCTTTGTCATCACTGATTTGATCCATAACGTATATCGGATCTCCGCCGTCATTATAAATGGGTTCAAATAATGAGACCGGATCTTGAATGGCGTCAAGAGCAAATACCACTTCTTCGGTCGCCACATCCAATTGTTTTGCAATTTCCTGTGCAGTCGGTTCTTTTGACTGCTCTCTCGTCAGCTTGTCCCTGACCTGCAAAGCCTTATAAGCGATATCTCGCAGGGAACGTGAAACGCGAATCGGGTTATTATCCCTTAAATATCGCCGAATTTCCCCGATAATCATCGGGACGGCATAAGTAGAGAACTTTACATTCTGGCCAAGATCAAAGTTATCGATCGACTTCATCAATCCGATGCAGCCGACCTGGAAAAGATCATCAACATACTCCCCTCTGTTGTTAAAACGTTGAATGACACTCAATACAAGCCGGAGATTGCCGTTCACCAACTTCTCCCTGGCAAACTCATCCCCGCTTTGCATTTCCTGAAATAAAACACGCATTTCTTTGTTGCTTAACACCGGTAGTTTCGACGTGTCAACTCCGCAAATTTCAACTTTGTTTCGTGCCAAATCATTCCCTCCCAACAGGAGATATGTACAAAAAACAGTATCTCCCCGGCAAGGAAAAATATGCACCTTAATCTGGAATCCATCCGCCCGAATTTTTGATGAAATCCGTTCTTTTTTTACGGTGAAATCATCGAAACCCTATCCTTAAAGCCTTTATTCAACCTGAAGTCCCTACATCATTTTCTCAAATTCTTTTGTCAGCCGTTTAATAATTCGTTTTTCCAAACGAGAAATATAAGATTGCGAAATTCCAAGCATATCGGCCACATCTTTTTGCGTTTTCTCTTTGCCCCCGGCAATCCCGAAACGAAGCTCCATAATTTGTTTCTCACGGTCATTTAATGACTGGAGCGCCTTCTTCAACAACTTCCGGTCTACTCTTTCCTCAATCCGTCTTGTAATAATGTCTTCATCCGTTCCGAGCACATCTGACAACAGTAGTTCATTTCCGTCCCAATCCACGTTGAGCGGCTCATCAAAAGACATTTCCGAGCGGCGTTTGTTATTGCGCCGCAGGTACATCAGAATTTCATTTTCAATACAACGAGAGGCGTACGTCGCCAATTTGATTTTCTTTTCAGGGTTGAACGTATTGACCGCCTTGATCAGGCCAATAGTCCCTATACTGATCAGATCCTCAATATTAATCCCTGTGTTCTCGAATTTCCTTGCAATGTAGACAACAAGCCGCAGATTTCGTTCAATCAAAATCGACCTCGCCGCTTTGTCCCCTTTCGGCAATTTCTCCAACAGGTGGGCCTCTTCTTCTTTCGATAACGGCGGCGGCAAAGCTTCACTGCCGCCGATATAGTAAATTTCTTCAGCTTTGATGCCTAGACGGATTAATAATTTATACCACCAGTACGTCAAGCGAAGTTTCAGTTTCTTCATGCTCCTCCTCCTCATGGCCATCGTGGTTAATTGCTACATCCTTTGCGACATTACGACGCCGGTTGGGCGGAAGCTTTCCCCGTCATCAGTTTCGGATGGACAATCGCGTTGAATTCGCCCTCCGCGGATAGGCGATCTTCATTTAATCCGATAAATACCTTCCGGCACACAAAAGTATCCTGTTCCTGTTTGATTTTGACCTCATCCGGCTTAAAAGCCAACAAGAAGTTGTGCTTTTGCCCGACTCCTCGAAATGGGATAAGTCGAATCCGGTGCTCCCAATCAGGAGGTAATTGCTCTTCCTCCTCAAATAATCCTTCAGGATCTTTCGCCCGTTGAATGAGCTGCTCCGGAAAATAATTGCTGAAAGAGGCCAATTGCAAAATCATCACAGGCGTTTTCGTAATAGGATCCTGCAAATGATTCCCGCTGTCAATAAGTCCCTTTGCCTCAATCCGGGTATCCGCGACTTTGATTTCTACAGAAACAATCTGGTCATAACGAATTTTCTTCGCCTTAATATGGCGGATCCGCTGTTTTGAAAAGAACCACAGGCACGGAAAGCCAATAACCACAAATGCCCAGCTGAACACATCTCCGAAAGGTGTCGCATGCATTGCGATCCCGTTTAATATTGCGCCGCTCCCTTGCATAAAGTAATGAAGAGCAAACATCCCGCCCCCGATCATAAATGTGACGAAATAGAACATGAACAGAACTTGTACAAAGGCGCGAAACCTTTTATACCCGAAAACCGTTAACACGATTAAAATCGAATATCCCAACTTGGCAAGCGGGCTGTACATGAGAGCAGAAAACGGCGTAAACAGGAATAAAATAAAAACAGAAGCAACAAAGGCACCTGCAAAAAGCCGCCGTTTGCCCACCTGTCTTTTCAAAACAAACGCTGTCAGTTGCAACAAAAGCAAGTCAATGCAAAAGTTCAACAGCCAAATCACGTCCAAATAGAGGGTCAAACCACCTCCCTCCTTCTACCAGATGCCTACACGGCCAACAGCAAGGAAAGTATTTCTTCAAAGACTCTCCCTTCCATGGGGAACCTTTCATTCAGGCTTGGCGATACAGATAAACCTGTAATCCTTTGTTTCGGCTCTGACTTCCGACCTCTGGTTCAGTATACTTCCATTCTATTTAGAAGTCTGTCAGTTTATGTTGCCTTGCCCCATGAAATTTTGATACATTTTCGGACGTTTTGTCATAATCCTGTTGATCAGGCTGCCAACACCTTGGAAAGCATTTAGGCAAACAAAAATCGAGTAGGAGGCTAATCATTATTTGATTAGCCGACCTCTCACACCACCGTACGTACGGTTCCGTATACGGCGGTTCAACC
>DASVCO010000293.1:0-5820 GCA_036381575.1 Caryophanales bacterium | reverse complement strand
AAAATAATCAACATATCTTTTTTCACCTTTTCAAAAAAACTCATAAAAAAACCGAACTTCCGAAAAGAAGCCCGGCTTTGCTTGATTATGGAGCTTTCGTTTATCCTACATATGAAGCCACTCGGTTTTTCCCTTTCTGTTTCGCTCCTGTATACATTGCACGGTCAGCATTTCGAATAAGCGACATAGGGTCTTCACCGTGTTTTGGAGCGGAGGCGATCCCAATACTGGCGGTAACCTGAATATTCTGTTCAACTTTCGCTTCTTCGGTCCTGCCGAAAAACGGACGATTGCAAATTTCCTTGCGCAATTCCTCAGCGATATCCGAGCACGCCCGTATGTCCGTATTCTTAAGGACAACCACGAATTCCTCCCCGCCATATCTCGCAACGGTACCCAGGTCCCCGATCAAATTGACAAGCCTCCGGGCTAACTGAATCAATACCTCATTACCGGTTTCATGGCCGTAAGTATCATTGATTTCCTTGAAATGATCCAAATCCAGCAAAATAATACTTAAGGGGAAAGCTTCCCGCCGTGAATTGAACATTGATTCCAATAAATCAGAAAAATATCGATAATTATATAACTCGGTCAAAGCGTCTCGTTCACTGAGATGTTTCGTCTTCTCATAATTTCTGGCATTCTCAAGTGCAACCGCCAGGAAGTTTGCCAGAATTTCAAGGACCATTAAATGATGGCGTTCGAAAGCATGTTTCTTATGGGAAGCCAGGGTGATAATACCGATGACCTTCTGATTACGGCGCATGGGAACGGACATAACAGATTGCATCTTAGTTGGAAGGAATCCTTGCGAAAGATGATACCATTGTTTACGGCTGAAGTAATGAACAGGCGTTGCTTTCGACCATACTCTTCCACTTACACCTTCGTTCCTTTGCAGGCTTTCCCGTTCGGGCAATTCCCCCTTATCTCTTTCAAACACTCGAAGTAATTTCAATTGATTGGGCTCGTTCGTATCGGGGTCCAGAATATAAGCCACATCGACCGGGAAAATCTCTGTGAGCTTGTCTATGAAAAAATCAAGAGTCCCTTTAACCTCAAGGCGTTCCGATAATTGACGGCCTATACCGTTTGTCTTCTGCAACAGATTGTTGATCTTCTGACTGGAATGATACAGGCGCAGCGTGGCCGACAAACTGACAGAAGGAATGCCTATAAATAAAATCGCTGCGGTTCCCATTTGCATGTACAAAAAAAACAAAGCGATAGCGATAGGAATCATCAGCAATGTGGTAATGGCTTCCCACAATAAATCCTTCCCGAAAAAGCCCCCGTTCTGTTTGCGCGGCTGGCCGATCAAAAGGCGAATTCCGAATAACAAGAACTGATTGCTCACAAAAATAGAAAAAATATAAACAAAAACCGGCGCAAATTCAAGGAAAGAATCCATTTGCGGACTGCCTGTTTCTCCGCCTACAGCGAAATACAGCAAACCGGATATAAGAGAAATTGCAAAGAACATAAGCAGGTTCAAAGGATATCTCTCATGGTCATTACGCCCAACCCGAAGAAATGCCAAAAAGGCGACAGTGGCAATTTGTTGGGCGATGACTTCCGCAAAAAGACCGAATTCCAGAAAAATCACAAGCAAAACACCATGGGTCAGGACGAGGTCCGTACCCTTTACCTGAATCGGGAAAAAAGCGACAATCACCGTCAGGAAAACAAATAATAAGTAATCGATCAGATGGCCGTCAAGCTTCATTCCGAACGTTTCATGGACCAACCACAATCCAACGGGCCAGACTATAAGCCAAATCAGCCAAACTGCGGTTTTCTTCTTTTTCCCCATCCCGGACGCCTCCCGATTGAAGCTATTCTCCTAGTTCCATTTGACTAGAGTATCGGAAAGAAATCAATACTTTTTAATAGTTTCTCAAAAAAAAATCTGACCAATTTCAACCATTTCATCCGAAACGTTACTTATTGTTCAGAAAGGCTTTCCTCACCTCAGAAACGAAATAAAGCGAACCAGTCACGACAGTTAATGAATCAGAATCACCATCGGTGATAGCGGCCTCTAAGGCAGTCTGCCAATCAGGTTCAATCTTCTCTGCAGGAAAATTGGCCCACTCAGAAAGCTGCTCGACAGAAGCGGAACGTTCAAAAGCGAAAGAAGTGAAATAAAGGTGATCTGTCAATTCCCGCAGCGGTTGAAGCATTTCTGAGACGTTTTTATTGCCCATAGCAGCGAATACAATACGAATTTCTTTTGCGGAATCATAGCGCCGCAGCGTTTCAACAAGGCAACGGATTCCTTCTGGATTATGAGCGCCGTCCAATACAATATGAGGCTGAGTAGATATTTCTTCGAATCTTCCCGGCCAGGAAGCTTTTTTCAAACCTTCACGAATTTCTTCCTCCTCCAGTACAAGCGCGTAATACTGCTTTAAATAATCAATCGCCATCAGGGCAAGTGAAGCGTTCCGTACTTGATGCTGGCCTTTCATGCCAACAAGCAGGCCTTGACGTTCCGTAAACAACGATCGATAGGAGAATACTTCACCGGTTGAGGAAGAACCTTCATAGTCACAAGAATAATTCTCACCGAGCACATATAACTTTGCCTTCTTCTCAATGGCTTTATCCCGAATCACCCGGAGTGCTTCCGGCTTTTCCGCAGCTGTTATTACAGGAGTTCCCGACTTGATGATTCCTGCCTTTTCCATCGCAATGGATTCGATTTGTTCTCCCAGAATCTCCGTATGATCATAACCAACATTCGTAATAACAGTTAAAAGCGGAAAGATCACATTTGTGGAATCGAGCCGGCCGCCAAGCCCAACTTCAAACAAAACAAAATCAGGAACAGCGACTTCCGCAAAATAGAGCATCGCCATCACAGTGATCACTTCAAATTCAGTAGGTTGGCCAAGTTCACTTTCGGCAAGTTCATCGACAAGCGGCCTCACCCGATTAGCAGCCTCAACTAAGTCCTGGTCAGGGATTCCTTCCCCACCAATCGAAATACGCTCGTTAAACCGAACAATATAAGGGGAAGTGAAAGTCCCGACACTGTAGCCCCCCTCCTGAATCATGTGCCGCAAAAAGTTCACGGTTGAACCCTTTCCGTTCGTACCGCCGATGTGCAGCGAACGCAAGCGGCGCTCGGGGTTTCCCAGTTCCCGCAACATCCATTCAACACGTTTGGTCCCGGGCTTTATACCGTGTGGCAGCAAACTGTGAATCCATTCAATCGTTTCTTCATACGTTGTAAACATAAGATGGCCTCCAATACATTTGCGTTCTGCTTATGGGTCAGTTAGTCTATCCAGGCTCACCCAGAAAGATGGCGAACCATCCGGTCCGCCATCGAAGAGTTGCTATGCTTTTAGCTCCGCTATGCGTTCTTCGACTTTCCCGCGCTTCTCAAGGTAATCATTTTCTTTGTCCTTCTCGGCATTCACAATGTGTTCAGGCGCCTTATCGACAAAGTTCTTGTTCGCCAGTTTCTTTTGAACCCGTTCCACTTCATTATTTAGTCTTTCTCGTTCTTTTTCAAGCCGCTCGATCTCTTCATCGATATCAATCAATCCCGCAAGCGGTAAATACAGTTCAGCTCCGGTCACTACAGCGGACATTGACTTTTCCGGTGCTGTAAGATTTGTGGCGATCTCAAGTTTTCCCGGCCTGCAAAAGTTCTCAAGATAATCACGGTTGCTTTCAAGTTGCTGTTGGACACCATCGTTAGCCGCCTTAATTTGCAGATCAACCTCTTTACTTAGAGGAACATTCACTTCGGCCCGGATATTCCGCACGCTCTTAATGACGTCTTCCAAAAGGTTCATGTCTTTCACGGCATCAGGTGCATCAAACTCCGGATGAACCTTCGGCCATTCGGCATGTGTAATGGATTCTCCGGAATGCGGCAAGTGCTGCCAAATTTCTTCCGTAATAAACGGCATAACCGGATGCAGCATTCTCATTGTGCGATCCAGCACGTAAGCCAGAACCGAGCGAGTGGTTTTCTTAGCTTCTTCGTCCTCCCCATACAATGGAAGTTTCGCCATTTCGATATACCAGTCACATAAATCGTCCCATATGAACGAATATAAATGGCGGCCGGCTTCCCCGAAATCATACGCATCAAAAAATCGTGTGACCTCACGGATGGTTTCATTAAGCCGTGACAGAATCCACCGGTCAGCCAATGTTTTTGTACCGGAAAGATCAATTTCCTCATAAGTGATCCCTTCCATGTTCATCATCGCGAAACGGGAGGCATTCCAAATCTTGTTGCCGAAGTTCCAGGCGGATTCAACCTTTTCCCAATTAAAGCGCATGTCGTTTCCTGGCGACGCCCCTGTCGACAGAACGTATCGAAGCGCATCGGCGCCGTATTGATCGATGACCTCCATCGGGTCGACACCATTTCCGAGCGATTTACTCATTTTCCGTCCTTCCGAGTCACGGACAAGTCCGTGAATCAGGACATCCTTGAAAGGGCGTTCACCGGTAAACTCAAGTCCCTGGAAAATCATCCGTGCCACCCAGAAAAAGATGATATCATAACCCGTCGCAAGAACGTCCGTCGGGAAATAACGTTTAAAGTCCTCCGCATTTTGATCCGGCCAACCAAGAGTCGAAAACGGCCACAGCGCAGAGCTGAACCAGGTGTCAAGAACGTCCTCATCCTGGCGCCAATTTTCTTCATCCTCGGGCGGCTCCATTCCAACGTAAAGTTCACCAGTTTCCTTGTGGTACCAGGCTGGTATCCGATGTCCCCACCACAATTGCCGTGAAATACACCAATCGCGGATATTTTCCATCCAATGCAAATACGTATTTTCAAACCGTGGCGGAACAAAACGAACCTTTTCATCAGATTTTTGCAGGTCAACCGCCGCCTTTGCAAGTGGGTCCATCTTGACGAACCACTGTGTAGACAGATACGGTTCAACGACGGCATTCGAACGTTCAGAATGTCCAACGGAGTGAGTGTGTTCTTCAACTCTGGTCAATATACCGTCTTGTTGAAGATCGCTGACCAGTTGTTTACGACATTCAAAACGGTCGAGACCCTGATATTTCCCGGCGTTTTCATTCATGGTGCCGTCTTCGTTCATCACAATGACGCGTTTAAGATTATGGCGATTGCCGATTTCAAAGTCATTCGGGTCATGTGCAGGGGTGATTTTCACTGCTCCCGAACCAAATTCCATGTCTACGTATTCATCGGCAACAATCTCCAACTCACGGCCAATGATGGGCAAGATGGCTTTCTTTCCGATCAAGTCTTTGTAACGGTCATCATCAGGATGAACGGCAATTGCCGTGTCGCCGAGCATCGTTTCCGGCCTTGTTGTTGCGATCTCAATGGTTCCCGAGCCGTCCGAAAGCGGATATTCCATATGATAGAAGGCGCCCTTCACTTCCTTATAAATAACCTCGATATCGGACAAAGCGGTTTTCGCAGCAGGATCCCAATTAATGATGTATTGGCCGCGGTAAATCAGGTCTTTTTCATACAATCTGACAAATACTTCTCGTACAGCATTGGATAACCCTTCATCCAATGTAAACCTTTCACGGGAATAATCCACTCCGAGCCCTAATTTCGCCCATTGCTGTCGAATGAAATCAGCATACTCGCCTTTCCAGTCCCAGACCTGTTGAAGAAACTTTTCTCGACCGAGCTCGTGGCGGCTGACCCCTTCTTCTTCACGTAACTTGGCCTCTACCTTTGTTTGCGTCGCAATGCCGGCATGGTCCATTCCGGGCAAATACAGCACATCATACCCCTGCATTCGTTTAAAACGTGTTAGCAAATCTTGCAGGGTTCCGTCCCAGGCATGC
>DASVCO010000292.1:0-6631 GCA_036381575.1 Caryophanales bacterium | reverse complement strand
CCCCGAGCCGGGGGTTTTTTTCTTTTCCACGTAAAACTTGTATAATGGAAGCAAACGGTGTCGAGGAGGTTGGAACTTTGCAATGGACCGACAGGGATGAAAAGATTTGGGCTGAAATTCTGGCCTGGGAAGAACGATATTTTCAATATGAATCCAATGATCTGACTTTCACCTATGAAAGATGGGTCGAAGCAGGGTTCAACAAGTTAAGTGATCCACTGCAGGCTCGGGTTTTGAACACGATTGACACGTTGTTATTCCATTTGCATGCCTTGATTCAGAATTCACAGTTTCAATTGGAAGCGAAGCAAAGATTATTAAATGAAGCTCGTCTGTTCGACAAAACGATTGATGAAATCTCTGATTTGAAACAGTTGGAGATTGACCAACTCCGGTACATAACCGGGCAGCACATCGCCCGGCAGCGATTGCTTTCTTTTGCTCAGGGCGGACTTACAGGAACAGGCGGATTCTTTTTGCTTGGTATTGATTTTCCTGCAGTGATTACCATGAATTTGCGGGCCATTCAATTGATTGCCTTGAACTATGGGTATGAGGTCGGGATGCCTGGTGAGATGATGACAGCGCTGAAAGTTTTCCATTCGGCCTCTTTGCCGAAAAGGCTGCGTCATGAAGCATGGATGAGCCTGGAAGATGAAGTTTTCAAAAGAAAATATGATCCGTATTTTTATGAGGATGATCAAATTCTTGTGGATTCGCTTTGGTTTGAACATACATTGAAACATCTTGCGAAGTCCGTGGTGATTCAATTGCTTCGGAAAAAGGTGGTTCAGGGAGTACCGCTGCTCGGGATGGCTTTTGGTGCGGGTGTGAATTATCAGTTCTCTCGTCAAGTGACCGAGATGGCCCATCATTTCTACCAAAAACGGCACCTTTATGAAAAAAGAGAAATGGTGGAGGATTTCCATGACAGTTCGCGTACATAAGGAACGGGCACCGGAAAAGCTATACTGTAAAGTCGTGACGGTCAGCGATACACGAACGGAAGATACCGATAAAAGTGGGAGGTTGATCCGTAAATGGCTGGAGGAATCCGGCCATGAGGTGTCTGATTATGAGATTGTCGTTGACGAACAAGAAGCGATTCGGGAAGCTGTCGTTTCGGGATGCAGCCGTAAGGAAATTGATGCAGTGTTGTTGAACGGAGGAACGGGTATTGCCAAACGGGATGTAACTTATGAAGTCGTGGAAGATTTGCTGGAAAAAGAAATCCCTGGATTCGGCGAACTGTTTCGGATGCTCAGCTACACGGAGGATATCGGTTCAGCTGCAATTTTAAGCCGGGCCATTGCCGGTACTGTATTCAACACCGTTGTATTTTCGATGCCCGGGTCATCGGGCGCGGTGAAGCTTGCCATGAACAAACTCATATTGCCGGAACTCGGTCACATCGTGGCTGAGCTCCGTAAATAATCATTGCCCTCGGGCAATGATTTTTTAACTTACTTTTTTAGAGGAGACGAAGAAGGTTTGCCCAAGAAACGTGATTTCCGTGGCACAACGATAAAATCTGGGGCGCAAATTCGTCAAGACGAATTTGATTTTTCATTCTGGGGATTGCATTCTTTTTTTATCCATGTTATTGTTTATTTATACATTCAAATGAATATAAATTCGTTTATAAATACATGGAGGGAGAGAGTCCAATGGCAAACAAAAAGGTTGTATTGGCTTATTCTGGAGGATTGGATACATCGGTGGCGATCAAGTGGCTGCAACAGAAAGGGTATGATGTAATCGCGGTTGGATTGGACGTTGGAGAAGGAAAGGATCTTGAATTTGTTCGCGATAAGGCTTTGCAGGTAGGAGCTGTTCAATCATATACAGTGGATGCGAAAAAAGAATTCGCGGAAGACTTTGCGCTGACCGCATTGCAGGCTCATGCTCTCTATGAAGGGAAATATCCGCTTGTTTCCGCGCTGTCGCGTCCTTTGATCTCGAAAAAATTGGTCGAAATCGCTGAACAGGTTGGTGCTGATGCCGTTGCTCATGGTTGTACCGGCAAAGGCAACGATCAGGTGCGTTTTGAAGTGTCGATTCAGGCATTAAATCCGGATCTTGAAGTGATGGCGCCTGTTCGGGATTGGGCATGGTCCCGTAACGAGGAAATTGATTTTGCCAAGCAGAATGGGATCCCGGTGCCGGTTGATCATGACAGCCCGTATTCCATTGATCAAAATCTGTGGGGAAGAAGCAATGAATGCGGGATTCTTGAGGATCCGTGGGTCGCGCCGCCTGAAGATGCCTATGATATAACGACTCCGATCGAGCATACTCCTGATCAGCCGGAAACGGTTGAACTTGGATTCGAACAGGGTGTACCTGTATCGTTGAATGGCCAGCCGTATGAACTTCATGAACTGATTATGGCTTTAAATGAACTGGCCGGCAAACACGGTGTTGGCCGGATCGACCATGTCGAAAATCGGCTGGTCGGCATTAAATCTCGTGAGGTGTATGAGTGCCCTGCTGCAATGACCTTGATTAAGGCACATAAAGAGTTGGAAGACATTACTCAGCCGAAAGAGGTCGCGCATTTCAAGCCGGTTGTTGAGAAAAAATTGACCGAACTGATCTATGAAGGTTTGTGGTTCTCCGCATTGCAACCGGCGTTGCAGGCATTTCTTAAGGAAACGCAGAAATCTGTAACCGGAACGGTACGGGTGAAGTTGTTCAAAGGCCATGCGGTTGTTGAAGGACGGAAATCTGAATACTCCTTGTATAATGAGAAGCTTGCAACTTATACTCCTGACGATGAGTTCGATCATGAGGCGGCAAAAGGATTCACTTCTCTGTGGGGGCTTCCGACGAAGGTTCACAGTATGGTGAATCAAGAGAAGGTGAAAGTATGACGAAATTGTGGGGCGGGCGCTTCACGAAAACTGCAGCAGAATGGGTCGACGAGTTTGGAGCGTCCATTTCGTTTGACCAACAATTGGTTGAAGAAGACATACAGGGAAGCCTCGCCCACGTTGGTATGTTGAAAAAATGCGGTATTTTATCCGGAGAGGAAGCCGGGCAAATCGAGAAGGGTTTGTTGACCCTTTTGGAAAAAGCAAAAAAGAATGAGTTGGCTTATTCAGCAAGTGAAGAAGACATCCATATGAATCTGGAAAAGTTGTTGATTGAGGAAATTGGGCCGGTCGGCGGGAAATTGCACACCGGGCGCAGCCGAAACGATCAAGTGGCGACCGATATGCATCTGTATTTGAAAAAACAGGTCGCTGGGATTGACGAGGCTTTGGAAGCCTTACAGGTTGCGCTTATCGAGAAAGCAAAGGAGAATGTCAGGACCATTTTACCGGGCTACACGCATTTGCAACGAGCGCAGCCGGTTTCGTTCGCTCATCATTTGCTCGCTTATTTTTGGATGATCGAACGCGATCATCAACGGTTCGCAGAAAGTGTCAAGAGAATTGACATGTCTCCGCTTGGGGCTGGTGCGCTTGCCGGGACGACTTTTCCAATTGATCGTGAATATTCCGCGGAATTGCTTGGCTTCTCGGGTATTTATGAAAACAGCCTCGACGCTGTAAGCGATCGTGATTTCATTATTGAGTTTCTCAGTAATGCATCTACTTTAATGATGCACTTATCCAGGTTTTGTGAAGAGTTGATTTTATGGTCCAGTGAAGAATTTAATTTTGTCGAAATTGACGATACCTTCGCGACAGGCAGCAGCATGATGCCGCAAAAGAAAAACCCTGATATGGCGGAATTGATTCGAGGTAAGACCGGGCGTGTGTATGGCAATTTATTTTCACTGTTGACGGTTATGAAAGGTCTGCCGCTCGCTTATAACAAAGATTTGCAGGAAGACAAAGAGGGAATGTTTGACACGGTCAAAACGGTAAAAGGTTCGCTCGAAATTTTTACAGGGATGATTGAAACCCTGACGGTGAAGGGCGAAAATATGGAAAAGGCTGTGAATAGTGACTTCTCCAATGCTACGGAGCTTGCTGACTATCTGGTCGGGAAAGGAATGGCGTTTCGGAACGCGCATGAAGTGGTTGGAAAGCTAGTGCTCAAATGCATTCAGGAAAACAAAGTGCTTGTGGATCTGACGCTACCCGCGTTTCAGGAGGTCTCCGAGTTGTTTGAGGAAGATATCTACGGCGTGCTGGATCCGGAAAATGTTGTTGCAAGACGGAACAGTTCCGGCGGAACCGGGTTCGACCAAGTCGAAGGGCAACTGATTGCAGCCGAAACCATCATGCAAAAGCATAGTGCTGAGAAATAAGAAGACAATAAGAAACGAAGGGCATAAGGCTCTTCGTTTTTACTTTGTTTGTGCAGGAGGGTTTATACATGAACGATAAGAAACGGCAAGAAGAACTGCAGTATGATAAGAATGGGGAAATGGAGGTTCATCAACAGATTACTGAATCCTATCAAAGCGGTGTTATTGATGGGCTGTATGAGGAACAGCGAGAAAAACCGAAAAAGGAGAAATAAGAAGGGCGCCACAGTTTCAGGCTGTGGTGTTCTTTTTACCGGGAACCCGCGAAAATGGTACAATAAAGGAAAAACAGAAAGCGGGGGAATCCAATGCGCCACGCACTCGTAACGGCGGGGACGAAGGGACTCGGGAAAAAGGTCACGGAGACGCTGTTGAAAAAGGGATATTCCGTAACAGCCAATTTCCGAAGTGATGAAAAGGCTGCCAAAGCGTTGCGGGAGACCTTATCCTCCTATTCGGACAGGCTTGAAACCTTGCAGGGAGATGTCACAAATAAACAGGATTGTCATCGCCTGATTGATGAAACCGTGAAAGCTTTCGGGAAAATCGATTTATTGATTCATAATGCAGGGCCTTACATATTCGAACGGAAAAAAATGGCCGATTATACGGATGAAGAGTGGGATGCGATGATCAACGGGAATCTTAATGCCGCATTCCACCTGACGAAAAGGGCGATTCCGGTAATGCGCCGCGGGCAGTTCGGAAGGATTATCACATACGGGTTCCAAAGTGCAGGTTCCGCCCCGGGATGGATGTATCGTTCGGGTCATGCCGCTG
Organism: Caryophanales bacterium; assembly: GCA_036381575.1. GTDB lineage: Bacteria > Bacillota > Bacilli > Bacillales > DASSOY01 > DASSOY01. The sequence continues at coordinate 1,590 of DASVCO010000292.1, read as the reverse complement.
CCAAGGTCGGCCTTGTCAGCCTGACAAAGACCATTGCGCTGGAAGAAGCCGAGAATGGGATAACAGCCAATATGGTTTGTCCGGGAAATATCATTGGGGAAATGAAAGAGAGCACCATTGCCGAATCACGCGGGGAGAAAGACGACCATACCCCAATCGGACGATCCGGGACAGGGGAGGATATCGCCAGAACCATTTCGTTCTTGTGTGAAAATGATTCAGACATGATTACTGGAACAGTGGTGGAGGTCACCGGGGGGATTGACGTCATTCATCAGTTCCGCCAGGGCGCAAATGAAAATGCATAAAATGCCGTTTTGAACCGCACGCTAATGGCGAGGTGGTTAACGTGATAAAAAGGATCCTTGTGATTGCGGCGATTTTTTTGCTGATCAATGTTATGAATGCCCGAGCGGCCAGCCTGGAAGACAGTCTGTCCTTCAAAGTGACGATTGTTGAGAGCAGTATGGAGTATGAATGGGAGTATCATAATCCGGATGAGTTTGAGTACGAACACGGAAATACCGTGATCAAAAACGGCGAGGCCCGGCGAGAGGTAATGAAAATGTTCCGTTATTTGAACATTTCTCCCGATGCGAAGGTGAAAAAAATGGTGGCCCGTTTGAAAAAGGACGGCCACAGCGCTATTGAACGATTGGAAGTTCGTTGGATCAACGGTGAGGAAAAGCTTTATACATGGGTATGGGATAAGAAAAAATAGATCCGATCAGACGTTTCAATTTTTAAAAGGTGGTCTCAGGAGAGTGAGGCGGCCTTTTTGGCATGGGAAATTGAAAAGTGAGGAAGAAAAATCGGCGTAGATGACAAGATAGATCCATAGATAACAGCTACTAAGCCAGGTTTTGTTTAGACAATTGCAAAGTTTTCAGAAAAAGTAAGCCGTATTGTTTCAGGTAAGCTGCCCCATCCATTATAATTAAGGGAAATTCTATTACCGGAGGGTTTCCGCAATGGAAAAGAAACGGAAGTGGTCGCCGAAGAAATTGAGGCCTTTGCATACCTGGAACGCCTGGATTTTCTATGCGCTCGCTTTAAGCGGCATTCTACTATATTTTCCGCAAATCCGCGGAATGATCGCCGGATTTCGAATCACGCTCAAACATTGGCATATCTATCTCGGAGTGGTTTCGATTATACTTCTTTTGATATATCTGCCTTTTTTCATTAGGCATATCAAAAGGATCCGGCAAAAAACAGGGCAACGCTATAATTTGCTGCTGATCCTGGTGGTCATGATTGGATTGAGTGCTTCCGGGGTTATGTTATGGCAGTTCCGTAATCTGCCGCCCATGTGGAGTTCAATTGCTCTCATCGTTCACGATATCTTTTCTTATATCGGGATTCCTTATGCTCTTTATCACTCGATTTCCCGTAGCCAATGGGTGAAGAAAGCCTTTAAAATCAAGAAGGATCCGGAAACCGAGAAGGTCCGTCCCTCTTTCGCCCGCAGACGGTTTATTCGTGTCACGGCCGGCTCTATACTGGCGTTGATCGCAGGCCCATTGCTTTATAAGTGGCTTACGGGTGTCATAGATGTCGGTGCCGGCGGAAAAGGCGGTGAAGGTGCCA
>DASVCO010000291.1:0-10118 GCA_036381575.1 Caryophanales bacterium | reverse complement strand
AAATATTTCGTTTACCCGGATGGTTGATTCATATAATAAGGCGTCCGTGTGAAATGAAAGGTAGAGAAGAAATTGGAGTGAGAAAAACTTCTGGACTTTAGAAATTTATAATCTCCTTCATTTGTAAGAGGGCATTTAAGTTTTGAAAGCTACTCATATCCTTTTGGATGGAATCGGGGTCGCTCCTGTTGTGGGATGGGCTGCAGACGGAGTGAATGGACTCATCTATGCGGCGAAGACTGCCAAGTATGCTGATGAGGCTGGCAACTCACTGATTAAGGGTACTAGTAAAAAGATACATGGAAATTCGTTAGGTATTCCAAAGCCAACTGATGTATATGTTGTAAGAGAAAGAAGAACGGGTAAGATTATCAGGTTCGGTGAGACCACTCAAAGTTATAAGATACGGGGTAGACCACATAGAAGAAGACTTTCTAAACTAGACATTGAAGTTGAAACTATGGATATAAGCCGCCTTATAACAAGAACTATCATTAAAAGGGGTAGAATTACCTCAACACCACAAACTTCAATTAGAACAATCTCTAAGAAGTTCAGGCTGTTATACTCACTGGAGGACAGATTAAACATTTATATTGAACGTAATGCGTGTGATTCAGGGGAAATCAAAGAATTGCAAATTTTCTTTGACACAGATTTAACAGATGAAAACGTAGTTAAAATTTTAGATCTTAAAGGGGGAATTCTTCAAGTAGAAACTTCTTTAAATTGGGAGGAATTTTCTCAACTCGAATTTTCAGAACAACAAGTTGAGTTTATAAATAAAATATATGGTGTTGTAAAAAGGGTTCTTGGGTTTTATAGTTTAAACCAAGAAAGATATGATAAAGCATTTAAAGAGTTGTTCAACGATATGAAGTAAAATTATCAAGGCATAAGAGGCTGTCTCAAAAATCGTGAAAGGGGATTAAATGAGATAGCCTCTTAATTTCTAATTCAGAAATGGGTTTTAAATACGTGGATCATTCTTTTCTTTTTCGGGGAACAGTGAAAGTAGCACCTTAGAAGCATACTGTCATTGGGGAGCTTGTACTGCTAAATCCAGCTGGTATGAAATGAGCGCTCTTTCATTACCCACAGAAGTACAAGAGGCCGCCGATTCTATCCAAATAACCTTAAAGTATTATTTCAAAAGAGGGAGCGAAACATGAAAATCACGTATGAGGTGAAAAATTATAAGGAATTTAAAAAGTTGCCTTTGATATGCAAAATAGGGATTCTTATGTTCCTTCTTGGTCTTATTGGATTTGTCGGAGCCATCATCTTTAGAATTTTGGGAATTGAATTCATATCGATTTCGTTTTTTCCTTTTTATTGCATAGGTTTCAGTTTCCTTGGTGTTTTGATACCCCTTATCTTTGATAAAAAAGAAAGAAACGGACGAAAACGGGTCTTATTGGTCCTAATTCGTAATAGTAATAAGGGAAGTAGGACCGTTCATGTCTAAGATGGGGATGGGGATTCGAAACAAATCATTTCCAACCCAATTCGACATATTTCCCGGGAAATTTTAAAAAAGATAACCGTAGACGCCAAACAATTTGCCGGCCATTAACACGACTGCGATGACCAGGACAATGCGGATCCATTTGTCCCCCTTCGAGACGGCGAAGTGGCTGCCGATCCAAACGCCGATTCCGTTCCCAGCCGCCAAAATGAAGCCGAGGAGCCAGTTTACTTCGCCGTGGATCACAAAGATGAAGAAGGAAGCAAAGATGTAAAGGCCGGCGACGAATAGTTTAAAGGCGTTGACACGGACAAGAGACATGCCGAAAATGAAACTCATGCTGGCGATCATAAGGAACCCAATGCCGGCTTGAATGAATCCGCCGTAGAGGCCGACAAAGAAAAATACGATAGATGCTGCTATCTTCCGCCCGGTTGTGGCGGGTTTTTCTGTATTGGCCATTTTTTTATGGGGTTGCCAAACCACAAAGATCACAATAACAATCATGACGACAGCCAGAATTTTATTAAACAATCCGTCCGGGATGGAGACAGCGAAGGAGGCCCCGACCAGGGAGCCGATAACAGCAGGGATGCTAAGTAACAGACCAAGCTTCCAATCAAAGAATCCTTTGCTGCGGAAATTCCAGATGCCGATTAAGTTTTGGACCAGTAAAGCGATTCGATTTGTGCCGTTGGCGGTAGCAGATGGGAGCCCCAAGAAGATTAATACCGGCATGGTTAAGAGTGATCCGCCACCTGCCATGGCATTAATGAAACCGGCCGCTGTTCCGGCCGCAAGGATTAACAAGATGTTCTCGATTGACATTTGGCAAAACGTCCTTTGCTTGATTTCCTCTTTCATCATAACAAAAACATCATGAGAAAGAAGGAATTCCGCCTCCCGATTTCGAAATTAAAGATAGAGAAAGGGATGAGGCCATGGAACTTGAAAAAGAATTGCTGCGGATCCTGACGCCGGATCAGGTGACTGTTAATGAGACCATTCGCGAGCAGCACAGCAAAGATGAATCCCACCATCAACCACGGTTGCCGGATGTTGTGGTATTTCCCGAAACGGCACAGGAAATTGGCGAAGTTCTTGCTTTTGCAAATGATCACGGGATTCCGGTAGTGCCCTTTGGAGTTGGTTCAAGTTTGGAGGGACATACAATTCCGCTTAAAGGTGGCATTTCGATTGACTTTCAAATGATGAATCGGGTCCTCGAAGTTCGGCCCGGTGATTTTCTTGTAAAAGTCCAACCGGGCGTGACGAGAACACAATTGAACCGAGAGTTGAAAAAATACGGGCTGTTCTTTCCGGTCGATCCTGGTGCGGATGCAACGATCGGAGGAATGGCGGCAAATAACGCCAGTGGAACGACGTCAGTCCGTTACGGCATTATGCGAAATCAAGTCAGGGATCTTGAGGTTGTGATGGCGAATGGAGAGATTATTCATACCGGCGGCCTGGCAGAGAAGTCTTCGTCCGGATATAATTTGAATAACTTGTTTATCGGATCGGAAGGAACACTGGGGATTTTTACTGAAATCACATTACGTGTGTACGGGATTCCTGAAGTAACCATGGCTGCACTTGCGGTATTTCCAAGTGTTGATAACGCTGTTGACGCGGCAATGGCCATGCTGTCGGCGGGTATTCCGATTGCCAGGGTGGAGCTTGTTGACGCCAGGTCTGTCAAGCAAGTCAATCTTCACAGTGAAACGGACTATTTGGAGAAACCGACATTGTTTCTTGAGTTTCATGGGAATGAAGCTGGGCTGAATCAGGACGTTGAGTTTGCCCGGGAACTTGTAAAAGATGAAGGTTGTCTCGCGTTTGAAGCGGAAACGGATTCCAGAAAACGGGCAAAGTTGTGGGAGGCTCGGCACAACCTCGCCTACGCCTTTATTCATGGATTCCCGGAGAAGAAAATGATGTTAACGGATGCTTGCCTTCCGTTGACTGAATTGACGGGATGTGTTCGTTATGCCCGTGAAGTTATTGATGAATCGGGGCTTGATGGAGCTGTTCTCGGCCACGTTGGCGACGGAAATTTCCACACCATCTTAATGTACAACCCCGATGTGGAAGGTGATCTTGATCGCGCCAATGAAGTGAACGAAAAGATTGTGGATTATTCCTTGTCACGCGGGGGAACTTGTACTGGTGAACATGGGGTCGGCATTGGGAAAATCAAATACCAAGGACGTGAGCATGGCCCTGCTTTAGAGGTTATGAAAGCTATTAAACAAACAATGGATCCGAAAGAAATTCTCAATCCCGGTAAGCTCTTTTGATAAAGAAAATTTAGCTTACGTCAAGTCTTTGGCGTAAATAGGTTTAGTTGCGCCTATACGGTTCCCTTAAAATAAGATAACCCAAATCTTATACTTTCACCGTGAAAAAGAAGAAAACCAGCCGAATGGCTGGTTTTCTATATGAGTCCGGAGAGGACAGAAACGCGGACAATAATGCCGACAAGTTTCTCGTTTCCATCCACCACGGCTATCGGATATTTGGATTCCACCGCAGGATCAATCAAATCCTGGAGAAAGGTTTCCGGGTCTGTGGTATGGTAGCTTTTCTTCAAAATGTCTTTTAAGGCCTTATTGGCTTTGACGGCTTCTATAGCGTCATCTACCGTGACCAGGCCTTGCAGTTTCCGTTCAGAATCGACCACAAACACGCTGGAAATGCCATCAGCTTCCATCTCTCTGATAGCGACTTTAGGGCCGGCTCCGATATGAATAGTTGTGGTTGGTTTCCGCATTACGTGCTGGGCCTGCATGACTTTGGAACGATCAATGTCTTGAACGAAATCCTCGATATAGTCGTTGGATGGGTTGGACAAGATTTCTTCCGGTGTTCCGGTCTGCTCAATATTTCCATCCTTCATAACAGCAACGCGATCGCCTAATTTAAAGGCTTCGTTCACATCGTGTGTGATGAATACAATCGTTTTCTTCAACTTCGACTGAATATCGAGCAGTTCAAGTTGCATCTCCCGGCGGATCAGCGGATCAAGTGCGCTGAAGGGTTCGTCCATCAGAAGGATGTCTGGATCATTGGCCAATGCGCGAGCCAATCCAACACGTTGCTGCATGCCGCCTGATAATTCTCCAGGCAGCTTGTCGCCCCATCCACCCAGTCCGACGGTTTCAAGCATCTGAGCCGCTTTCTCCCGCCGTTCTTCTTTATCCACGCCGCGGATTTCCAGGCCGTATTCTACATTTGAGGCTACGGTTCGATGGCTAAACAAGCCGAAATGCTGGAACACCATTGCCATCTTCTTTTGGCGGAATCGTTTCAACTCGCTGGATGAGAATTCCACAATGTTTTGATCATCGACGAATATTTTCCCGCCGGTGGGTTTGTTTAGCAAGTTCAAACAACGGATCAAAGTGGATTTCCCGCTCCCGGACAACCCCATAATGACGAAAATCTCGCCTTCCTCGACTTCAAAGGAAACGTTGTTAACCCCTACCGTATGTCCGCTTTCCTTTAAGATTTCATTTTTGGTTTTGCCGTTCTTGATTTTCGGTAGAATGCTTTTCGGGTGCGGACCGAAAATCTTCGAGACGTTCTCTGCTTTAATTTTCGTAGTCATCGTTCGACTCCTTTATACCTTTCGCACTTCCGTTTGTTCATGCATCGGGAAGTAGCAGTGCGATTATTTTTTCACGTTGAAACGATTGGCAATTCCGATTGTCAGGCGGTCGATGATTATGGCGAGAAACACGATGCTGATTCCGGCCTCAAAGCCTTTCGCAACATTGATATGGTTAATCGCGCTAAGAACGTCTCCCCCCAAGCCGCCTGCCCCAACCATAGAGGCGATGACAACCATTGCCAGTGCCATCATTGTTGTTTGGTTCGCGCCGGTCATTATCGTTGGCAAGGCTTGCGGCAACTGGACTTTGGAAAGCAGTTGCCAGCGGGAGGAGCCAAAGGATTGCGCGGCTTCGACCATTTCTTCCGATACACCGCGAATCGCCAGATTGGTTAATCGAATGACGGGCGGAGAACAATAAACGAGTGTGGCAAAGATAGCCGGTACCACACCAAGTGAGAACAACAGGATGGCCGGAATGAGATAAACAAAGGCCGGCATCGTTTGCATGAAGTCCAGAATTGGCTTCATGATGTCTTCGAATCGTTTGCTGTAGGCCATAAGAATCCCTATTGGAATGCCAATAATCAGGGCAATAATCACAGCCGTCAGGACTACAGCCAATGTTGACATCATGTGATCCCATAAATCGAAGGTACCCACAATGAACAGAAGAATAGCAAACGTAATACCGATGGAAAGCTTCCGTAACCACCAGCCAAGTAAAAAGACAATAATGATTACGGCCCACCACGGCAGCCATAACAAAAAGTTCTGGATGTATAATAAAATCTGTAAAACGAAATATCCCATTGCATCGAAGAAACCGCCGAGATCCGTCTTCAGCCAGTCGACGAAACTCTCCACGTAATCTCCGGCATTGAATCGGATGTCAGGAAAATCAAACATGAATGACGATACGGTTTGAATCCGTACCGTTTCACCTCGCTTCGTAATTAGTATGCAGAGGGAGTAGTTGACCTCTCCGGACAGCTACTCCCCCATTACTTGTTTACTGGATGGCCTTTTTCACTTTTTCAGCTATGTCTTTCGGAACCCATTTTGTCCACAAATCCATATGGTTGTTCAGCCATATCTTTGCGGCTACCTTAGCCGGTTGCTCTGCGTCCCGGTTGGCTTCCATCTTCGCCAGGCCGGCATTTGTCAGATCGGCACTCGTCTTATAATGGCTTAAGAACTCAACAATCTTCGGAGCCTTTTCAGCGAAATCGCTGTTGACCGCTACAATAACCGGAACTTTCGGGAATGCGCAGGTCTTGTCCGAGTTCCAGCATTTATCACTGTAAGCCGGTTCTTTAACGAGTGTCATATCATATTTTCCAAGCACCCAGGTCGGCCCCCAGTAATAACCAATCCATGGTTCCCCGGCCTCATAGGCCTTTACCAGCGATGTCGTAAGCGCTGTCGAGGATCCTGGACCGAAATAATTGTAGGTTTCATCCAGCCCGTAATTTTTGAATTTGGTCTGAAGGATTTTATCTACTGCCCAACCTGAAGGTGAACCAACTATACGCCCTTTATCAGGATCTGCTCTTGACTTGAATAATTCCCAATACTTCGGAAGATCTTTGATTCCTTTGAAGTCCGGCATCATGGGTTCAATGCCGCGCTCTTTATCCCCTTCAATCATGTAAGTCGGAACAAAGAAGCCTTGTTTGTCGTCGTCATAGTTAACCGAGACTTTCTTGATATCTCCTTGATCCAGTGCTTCCTGGTAAGCCTCTTTAATGTTACTTGTCCATACTTCCATGTACACTTGGATATCTCCCTCGCGGAAGCCGAGGAATGTCGCTGCGGTAGTTCCGCTTTTGACGCCGGTTTCAATTCCGTATCCTTCCTCGATAATCCATCTTGCGACCCAGTTGTGGAAACGAATGCTGTCCCACTGGGCGTTGGCAAATACGATTTTGCCATCATAACCTGCAGCGCTTTCGCCGCCGCCGTTTCCATCTCCACCGCTATTACCGCCACCGCCTGATCCGCAGGCTGCTAGCACCAGTAATGGTAAGACAAGCAGAGTTAATAAAAAAGGATGTACTTTTTTCTTTAATTGTTTCACGATATGGAATGACCTCCCCTAAGATTTTTTATGTGAACACAATTATTCTACATCTTATAGTATAGTTCGATTAATAACAATTAGGATTTCGTTACCCCTTGAATGATATCTGTGTGTCTAAGGTTATTGGTCCTGTTGAGTTATAGTATTCAATCAATTTCGTTGAGATATTCTTGTTTTCGCCGAATAACTCGGAAACGCCTCTTGCAAAATCCATTTTGAGGGAATTTTATGGTAGTTATTTCACGGTTTGAATTTCCTGTTTGGACAATTCCCCTTTATTTTCCCAATTCCGCGATGAAAATCAGACAATAATTCGTCAATAGCCGGTCCTTGTGGCCCTTTCTTAGCCGGCGTATACTGGAAGGAGAATACATGGAAAGGATGATCGGCAAAATGTTGAAGATCTTTGTGGTTCTGGGCAGTCTTATGGCTTTCCTCGGTGTGGCGATTGGAGCGTTCGGCGCTCATTCGTTGAAAGATATATTGGGCGATAAGGCTGATGTCTATGAAACCGGCGTGCACTATCATCTTATTCATGCACTTGGCCTGATTCTGGTCGGCATGCTTGCCGCAAAGTTCCCCGGTGCTTTAATGAACTGGGCCGGCTGGCTGTTGTTTGCCGGCATTATATTATTTTCAGGGAGCCTTTACGCGCTCAGTCTTTCAAAAGTCGGAGTCCTTGGGGCCATAACGCCTATCGGCGGTTTGGCATTTTTGGCGGGATGGCTTCTTGTCGTCATTGCGGTCTTGAAGGCATAAAAAAAGGCCGCTCCCAGGCGGCACTTATGATGAGGCTAGACGTTCCCGACGGAATAAAGTTGAGCGTAAGGGTAGAAATAGTTTACTTCCCCTTCAAAGGTAATGTAGTCAAGATAAATCATCAGCAACAGGTAACGTTTTTCCGAATTCACATCTTTTAATATGATATGATCTTTTCCGGCAGCCTCGATGGTTCCCTTGAATACTTTTGAGCTCCATTCCGCTTTGTTCTCAAATGACATGTAGACTGTGGCGACCTTCCCTTTGTTCAACCGCAAGATGTTTTCGATATAGGACGATTGTTCAGGTAGTTGTTGATACATCGAAGGCGAGATTCCCGCGGCGCCGGAAGGTCCGGCCGGTTGGTAAGGTTGTTGGGCGGTTCCCTCTACATATCCGCCTTGGGCCCCGTAGTTATAAGGGTAATTATAGTTATAGCCCTGGGATGAAGGGTACCCCCCATAATTGTAACCCGCATACGGATTGGTTTGCATACCAGTGGTTTGGTTGCGCACATCTTCTGAATCGTAATCAGCCAATCTGCTTCACTCCTTACTTTAATTAAAATTCGCCTGGCAAATTTGCGCTCCGCTTTCACCCTGCCCAAAAACCAAAAAGCGTTTTTCGGAACTCCGGGAGAAGGCTAAGTGCGGCTCACACGAGGCAGGCCAGTTCGACGTTGTCACAGGATGCGACATTTTTCAGTTGAACTTCATCTGTTTCCAACCTCTGATTGATATAGTTAAAATGTACTATAGACATCGGAACACTCCGAATACCTCGGATGAAAGTAACAAAACGACTTAAAACTGCCTGCCAGAGGTTCTCCGAACCATTGAGACGGACAGCTTCCGGGAGGTTCAAAGAACCATAAGGAAAAGCTGGCAGGCCAGTAGCGATTGCCTTTCACCACTTTTCGTGCAAGATTAATTTCATGCTGCCGGGCTCTCTGGTAAAAGAAACCGTGCAATGTCGCCTCAAAACCGCCGGGATGTTGGAAGACCATATCCTGGATACTGTTAATATTCTCGAAATCCAGGCAATCTCCCCGCACGCGATTGACCCCAACGTTTCCAACCATCAACATTGCCTGGTTTCCATCGCTGACCGCTTCCGCCCTCATTAATCGGGCCAGCAATTTGATGCCCTTATCTGTAATCGGGATAACCGCCATCATTTCACCTCACTTGCATCTGTCTAAATTGTATGAACGCCTGAATGGTTTATGCTGTTGGCCACGCGGGTGCCCAAAAGAAATCTCGCTATATCTGATGCCGCAAAGCCAAAAATGTGACACTTTTATTCAAAGATTTTTCACGACTCACCGGATAAGCAGCCATTTTGTTGTCAAAAAGGCAACCATTCATTGAAACCTACTTTGGATTCTAGACCATCGGACCTATGAAACATGGTACAATAGAGAGAAATGAATAGGGATTCAGTGAAAAGGGCCTCAAAACACTCGGAGAAAACACAAGGTATTGGTTGCGAAATGGGGGATGCGGTTTTGCATATTGGCAGAAGAATCGCGAAATTAAGAAGGATCCAGGGCTTTTCACAACAAGAACTGGGGAAAGGAATCATATCCGGATCGTATTTAAGCAATCTTGAAGCGGGGAAATCAGCGCCTTCCGGGAAGATTCTCCGATCATTGGCTGAAAGGCTGGACGTTCCTGAGGACTATTTATTGGATTGGGACAAGAAAGGGAAACAACTGGAGAATAAATTAACAGAGTATAGGCAATCCATCATTTCAAATCTGAAACTGGCAAAGGGAAACCGCACTTATTTGAAAGAAGAATATCCGCTGATCTACTCAATCGAACAAGAAGTTTATTTCTACTTGTGCGAATGTAATTTTCTCCTCAAAACGAATGAATTGGAAAAGGCTCTCAATTGTTATGAAAAAGAAGTTTCGCCATATTTCCATAGGGTGAATATCGATGAATCACTGTCTGATCAAATCAAGGAAGTGTACTATAATTTCCAGGGCTTGCGCTGTTTTTACCAGCTTCAATACAGCCAGAGCCTGAATTTCTATCGCAAACAATTATCTTTCATCGACCAGAACTTTTTGAAAGCAGCGGTTTTATATAGCATCTCGTTGCTTTCCATCAAACTGGATCACACTCAAAAAGGCATTGACTATGGCCTGGAAGCTCTGGATATCTATTTAAAAGAAAACCAATGGCAAG
>DASVCO010000290.1:0-2918 GCA_036381575.1 Caryophanales bacterium | reverse complement strand
TCTTGCAAAACCTGCAAAAAGGAGGAGAGAAACAATGAACTTTACTGTTGTGAATCGGGGGTTGTCCGTCGGTGATATAGAGATTACCGGGGTAACGACCTCATCAATTGTATTGGTGGGCGATGCCGAACAAATTGAATGCTCCTCTATCTTCGACACACCGCCGGAATCATTAATAATCGGCCAGGTTTCTTTTCCACAGGTTCCGCTGGCCTCCACATCCTAAGGAAGGGGCTTCTTCATGCCGAAAAGATTATCGCTTGTTGGGAATATTGGTGTGAACAGCAGTGTTTCAAGTTCCGTTATTCAAATCGGGGATAGCGTGAGCCTTACGCCGAGATCCAAAGCCCTGGCTGTACAGAAAGAGTACCCCATCTTCCGCAGCGACGAAGGGGATTACGCCTCTTTTGATATTTATTCGCAAAAGATCCCTGAGGTTCCGTTCCCTTGCAATGTGCAAATGACCACTTACAACGAAGTACCCGTTATCAAAGTCGGGAATATTCGCGTCATGGGGATTGCTGCCTCAGGAATTTTACATGTTGGTTCCACTCAGTTCACGGACTCTGAATCTCGCGTCCAGCATTTCCGGCATTTCTTCTTCCCTCCGGCCGAAGAATAACTGCCCGAACTTCAAATTTCACACGACATATACTGATAATCTAAAAAACAAGCAGCAAAGGATGTTTAATCATGCCTGCTATTGTGGGACCCGTTAAAATTAATAGTGTCGCCAACGGCGGGGTAGTCGAGTTCGGAGATACTCTGGAAATTGATCCGACAAATTCATCGAAAACCTATGCAGGAGCAGGATCCTTCAGCACAGGAGACTTCCACTGGTCCTGCACCGGATTCAGTCAAACCATTGTCCCGGATCCTGATTTTGCCGATGCCAACAATATTTCAAATGGATAGTGGAGGATGGCTCTGAAATGAACTTTTATATTACACAAAATATTGATATTCATCTTCTCAAAGTCGGCGGAATCACGAACTCTTCCGTCTTACAAATTGGCAGCGCGGGGTGTATCAACACTCTTGCCAATTTATACAATACGGGAGGCTATACGGAACCGGCCCCTGAATTGGAACAACCGGGCGCCCCTTTGCCCGGCCCGGAACAGACTGCGGGGGCACCGGCTGTTCCGCTCGGTTCCCCCTCTCCATAAGAAACTCTCATTTTTCCTCTAAACCTTAATCTCCCGGTACCTTGGCATACACACACATGTCCATCAAATGCCCGTCAGAATGTTTGTCTTCATTCCTTAGAATGCCTTCCAGTGTATAGCCAAGTTTCTCGGGGATTTTCCGGCTTCCCGCATTCTTGGTCGCTACCCGGATTTCCACACGATTCGCTTTCAGTTCCCGGAAGGCGAAATCATTTACCGCCTCGGCGGCCTCGCTCATATATCCCTTTCCAGCTGCGCTGGTCCTCATCCAATAATAAATTTCGAATTTGGGGATATCCCAATTGATATGGTTCAAGCCGATCACACCCAGAAAATCCCGATCTTCCTGGTGATAAATGTGGAAACGCAAATTTTTCCTTAACAGATATTTACTGTAGGCTTCTCGAATGTTCTTCTCGGTATCCTCCACCTCCGGCACCTCTCTTGCAAAATGGAGCCAGGGCTTGAGTTCATTTACCGACTCACGGATGGCTTCGTTGACCTTTTTACCTTCTCCCGGCCTCGGAACGTGAAGCCATAGCCGATCCGTATTGATCTCCATTGGAAAATCCAATAAAACAGGATCCATAATGTTATTCCCCCATCTGTTTCTCGTTATATTCGCTGAATTTCAGGATACATAGTGTTGTTATAAGCAAGACGGTAAACGTCCGGATTCATTAAATTCGCCCAGTCCGAAAAACCGAAGCGGGAATCAAAATGATGCAGTATCAATGTCATTAATCCACCGTGTGTAACAACGGCGATCCTATTCGCTTCAGAATTGAGAAGTTCACGAAGCACGCTGACCCCTCTGGTCATCGCCTCCCGCCCTGATTCCCCTTCTTCATAACATATGTCAAGATCTTCAAAAGATTGCTTCAGCCGATCTTCCCAATCCACAAGCGGGCCACCGCTTAACACCCATTCTTTCAAACGTTGATCCTTCTCAATCGGAATTTCCTTTTCAACAGCCATTGGCCTTATGGAATCCACCGCTCTTTTGAAGGGACTCGAGACAATCCGGTCAATTTGTTTGCCCTCAAAGAACTTTTGCAATTCTTGGGCTTCCTGCTGTCCTTCGGATGTCAAAGGTGCATCAGGAGCCTGTCCTTCCGCCTTGCAATGCCTGATGATATATAACTGCTTCATGGTTGTGCCCCTTTATGTAAATGACCTTCCATAATTATAATTTCGGCTTTTTACCAAGAAATCCTTCATAAAAAAATTCCGACTCCTATAGGTGCGGAGCCGGCCTAACGTGCCTTCAAGTAATTAGGATTCTTCTAAAAAATTCTCCGTCAATGATCAAGTCGGGCAATACACTCTGAAACATGGAGACAATTCCCATGATCCCGGCAATTTCCGCTGGTGAATAGTCCTTTTCCAGCATTGAACGATCAACTTTCACTTTATATGGGAAATACTTGGTTTGTTGAACGGACTGCCAGAGTAATCTCTCCCGAACAAGTGTATATTCAGCTGTTCCAATATATCGGCGCAAATGTTTCCAGGCCAGCCTTAGAAATTGCGGGTAACGGGCGAGAGCACGGTAATCACTGGAGGCCTCATAATGACGATGTTTCTTAGTGATATCCATTAGCAACGCTTGAACTGGCGGAGGTGCCCCTGGAATTTGAACAAGATCAACTGAGGGAAGCCCCGAAAGAATGCCCGGGTTCAAACTCCCTTTGCTTTTCTCCTTGCCATTGTTGTCCCTGTCAGCCAGGCTTTCAGCCCATGCGCTTG
>DASVCO010000289.1:0-4271 GCA_036381575.1 Caryophanales bacterium | reverse complement strand
GAACCTACGGCGTAGCCCCCTTTTTCCGCTTTTTCGAGCATTGCTTTTAAAGTTAGAACATTTTGGGGTTTTGTATGGGTTCCCATTATTTCATCTCCATCTCATGAAAGTGTAATCTCAATAATTGGTTGCACTGCGTTTGCTGACTATAAATCTCCCAATACCTGCATCTTCTCATTTTCCTTCCTTATAAATTGAGAGATCACATGATTGACGAACATATGTACATCTTCAACAATACCATAATTACTTGAAGGAATGACCAATGAATAATCCGAATACTGCTTCATTCGTCCTTTCTTCTCGCCTACCAATGAAATAATTGTTGCCTGGCATTTACGCGCATAGCGGAAAGCCCGAACCACATTTTCGGAATCTCCGGAAACAGATAAACCGATTACAACATCACCCGGAAGCAATAGGTTCTTCAATGGCTCAACAAATACATTTTCATAGCCGGCATCATTTCCAAACGCGCTCATTAAGGCACTGTTATCTGCCAGGCTTATCACCCTGAGGCGATCAGAGCCTTCAACGTTAATCCCTTTCCCAAAGTCGCATGCCCAATGCGAAGCGGATGCGGCACTCCCTCCGTTCCCGATAAGAAAGACCTGATTTCCTGATAGGCGCGCCTCTTCGATTCTTTGAACCATCGTCTCAATCACTGAGTAATCAAGTGATTGAATAACAGCAATAAACTCAGCTTGATAATCGTTGTAAAAGGAATGAAACATATAATCTCTCCTCTTAACTGATGTTCCTCTTTAAGAACACCAGACTTGCGGCCCCGAGAAAAGCCGCTTCATAACCCAAATCTGTCTTCAATATCGGTATCGAGCGATTGGAGTCCCCAATTACCGCGGAGCGAACAACTCGTGTAATATGCGGCTCCAGAAGATCAAAAGATTGGGTTACGCCGCCTCCTACAATGATCGCTCCCGGATTCAATAGATTGGCTACATAAGAAAAAGCTTTCCCGATAGATTCTCCGGCAAGTTGAAAGATTTCATGAGCGGCTTGAACGGAATGCCGGGCAGCCAGTGCTGTATTTTCCGAGGTAATCTCAAGACTCTGATCGCGAAAATAACGTGCCAGTGGTGATTGATCTCCTTCCCGCTTCACTCTTTGCATTGCCGCATGAGCGATCGCTGTCCCGGAAGCATGGGCTTCAAGGCAGCCGCTGTTTCCACATCCACAACGTCTTCCGTTAACCCACTCAACGATGAAATGGCCAATTTCCCCCGCAATTTGATGTTCCCCATAATAAAGATCTCCGTTAATGACGAGAGCGCCGCCTATACCCGTGCTGACCGTCACCCAAACAAAATGTCGGAAATCCTGACCGCATCCGAATAAACTTTCCCCTAGCGCACAGGCGTTTACATCGTTTTCAACCCGTACCTTAATGGACGGCCATTCATTGTTTAAAAGTTTACGAAAGTCGACATTCTTCCAACCAATGTAAGGCGCCTCTAACAAAATACCGTCCTCGGAAGCAACCAATCCTGGTGCAGAAATCCCAACACCGCTGATCTGATCTTCCTTAAGGTCGGCTGCCTGAAGGCAAGCCCTCAATCGTTCCACACACTTCTTAATGTGTATTTGTGGGTTTTCCTGAGTAGAAGTGGGAAATTGTTGTTTAGCAAGAATGTCCCCCGAAGAATCCACAAGACCTACTATAGTCTTGGTCCCTCCAATGTCAATAGCCGCCGCTGTCCGTTCGTCTTTCATATCTCTACCGCCTTTTACACCAACTGTACAATGAAATAGTCACCGTTAAAGTTAATTAGAATTTCCGGCCGGCTGTAATATCCAACCCTTGTATGAAATAACGCTGGAAAATGAAAAACAGAATGACTACAGGTGCCAAAACCAGTAAAGATGCTGCCATCAAATAGTTCCACTGAACACTGGTGTTACTTTGAAAAGTGTGAAGTCCCAACTGCAGCGTATACAGAGACTCATCATTGACATAAAGCAAGGGTCCGATAAAGTCATTCCAGGAGCCATTGAATGCAAAGATTGCGACCGTCGCAATAGCGGGTTTTGCCATAGGAATCGCGATCTTCCACCAAATATAAAAATGATTGGCTCCGTCAATCTTGGCGGCTTCTATAAAGTCTGTCGGGATCGTCATGAAAAATTGCCGCATTAAAAAGATAAAAAACGCGCTTCCGAAAAAGGCTGGAACAATCAAAGGATAATAAGTATTGATCCAATTTAACTTGGTAAAGAAAATATATTGCGGTATTAACGTTACAAATGGCGGTATCATCATTGTCGACAACACCATCGCAAAGAGCACCTTTTTACCGCGAAACCTTATTTTCGCAAACCCGTAAGCTACAAAAGTGTTACATAACGCATTGCCAATCACCACAAAAAATGTGATAAACATCGTATTCCTTAAGTATAAGAAAAACGGAAAGGTTGAAATAGCCTCAGCGAAATTCTCCCAATGAAAGTCATGGGGATAAAGAGTCGGAGGAAAATGCATAATTTCCTTCATCGATTTTACGGAAGTCGCAAGCATCCACCACAAAGGAGCCAGTATGATCAGTCCGCCGGCTACTAATATAATGGTGACTATCGTTTTGGCTGTTCTTCTTTTTAATCGCGCACTTTTGAAATAATTGGGTTTTGTATTTCCGATAGCGCCCATTACTTATCCTCTCCTTCATAATGAACCCATTTTGGTGCCAATTTCAGGTTGATTAAGGTCAAGCCCATTATAATGAGGAATATCATCCAGGTCATCGACATGGCATAACCCATATCAAAAGCTTCAAATGCCTTATTCCACATATGGAGATTATAGAACATCAAGGAGTTGAGAGGCCCGCCGCCACCATCTTTAGTCATGACATACGCCTCCTGAAACACATGAAAACCGCCAATCAAAGAGGTGACAAGATCGAAAAAGATGACAGGAGTGATCATCGGAAAACTAATGTGCAAAAACTTACGAAATGCGGTGGCTCCATCAATTTCTGCAGATTCATAAAGCGACTTAGGCACACCTTGCAAAGCCGCCAAATATAAAAGCATGCCTCCACCGACATTCCACATTGACATAAGGATCAAAGCCGGTTTTGTCCAATTGGGATCCAGCATCCAAGCGGGCCCGTCAATGCTTAGCCATGAAAGCATTTCATTAATCAACCCTACCGGGGACAATAGCTGAAGCCACAATAAATACACGGCAACCCCTGTCAGAACCGCGGGCAGGTAATAAACAGTACGGAAGATCCTCATTCCCCTAACATTTTGATTCAATAACAAGGCAATTAACATTGAACCCAGCGTTGTCAACGGAACAGAAAAAATAACGTAGAAAACCGTGTTATATAGGGATTTCCAAAATAATGGATCAAAAGTCAATGCCTTTATATAGTTTTGAAACCCGACAAAGTCCATTTGTGAGGTTACATCATAATTGGTGAAGCTTCCGTAA
This sequence comes from Caryophanales bacterium, assembly GCA_036381575.1. Taxonomy (GTDB): domain Bacteria; phylum Bacillota; class Bacilli; order Bacillales; family DASSOY01; genus DASSOY01. The sequence goes on along the minus strand of DASVCO010000289.1, from coordinate 817 downwards.
AGGGAAAATAACATCGGACCCGCTTGCAATCCTATAAATCCGATAATCCACGGCAAAATGAAAATGTACCCTTGCAATTCTTCTCTTCTGGCCATACGAGACATTTTCTTCGAAGCCCTGATTTTTTTGGATTTCGATTTGGTCGGAACACTCGTCATCGACATCGGCAATCATCTCCTTCATTGCTTATTTGTAAAAAGGGGCAAACCAAGAGATCCTCCCTTCAGGCTGGCGGGTCTTTCAAAAGACCTTATAAAAGGGCTTGGAAAATATGTAACGTATGAGTATGAACTTTCGGTAACACTTGAGGCTGAGGGGGCACCTCTTAAGCAAGATACCCCTGCCTCTTGTGTATTTATTGCTAGTTTCCTTGCAGAAGTTTCTCAACCAATTTTTGCGCCTTTTCGACTGCTTGCTGCGGTGGGATTTTGCCATGCAAGGAATTATCCAAAATCGGATTAACCTTATTCGTAAAGTTAGGCGCTTTCAATGGACGTGGTGTCATAACATTATGTTCAACACTTTTAGCAGCCATGGAATAAACCATTTGTTCTTCTTTGCTTAAATCTGAACTTTTCGCAGTTGCTTCTGCTGCCGCAATGTTGGCTACATTATCAAACGTGTGGGTTGCCCAATATTTCTGGGGCTTCTTGCTTGTCATAAACTTCACAAATTTCCATGCCGCTTCCGGATGATCGGATCCTTTTGGAATCTCAATATCGAATCCGCCTCCCCAGCTTCTATGTCCCGAACCCGGTTTCCGTTCAGGTATTAACGTCACACCGAAATTCAAATCCGGCGCAAAGTCCCTGATTTC
>DASVCO010000288.1:0-4403 GCA_036381575.1 Caryophanales bacterium | reverse complement strand
TATCAAAATTTATACGAGTTGGTGAACAACTCAAACGTTCATCCCGATGGCTTGAAAGAGGCTATCAAGGCTCATGCAAAGTCAGCAGAACGGGCTGTCGATGTAAAAAAGGAACGCAAACATCTTGAACAAATAATGTCCTTTGTCAACCATCTATCGGACAAACATGTGGAGCCGTTATCGAAGGAAGATTTGCGGCTGTTTATTCAGTACAAACTTGATCATTTAGCAAGCTATGGTCTGCCAGAGGCCAAGTAGCAAAATATTTTTTGAGATCAGCCAGCTTTCAAGCCAGGCTGGTCTTTTTTTTTAAAAGAACCTTCCCATTGATTTAAAATTCATCTAAGATAGATTGTATATGCCTGTTATTCTACCTTGAGGAAAGGATTGTGTGTCTTGAAGGAACTGAATGAATCAACCTTTCGTTGGGTTGAAAAAGCTTTGGAACCGAACACCATTATTGAAAATATCAAGCCTTTGCCCGGCGCGACTTCATCAAGTTTGTACAGCATCAAAACGCAGAATGCAGGTTATGTCCTTCGTCTTATTGATAACAAGGAATGGCTGCAGGAAGAGCCGGATTTAGCGCCGCACGAGGCAGGTAGCCTGAAATATGCAAACCAATCGGATTTACCGACCCCGGAATTGGTCGCGTTCGATGAAGACGGCACCTACTGCGGTGTACCAGCCGTATTGATGACACGGGTATCCGGTCAGGTTGAATTGAAACCAGACAATCTCGATCTATGGTTGGACCGGCTCTCAAAATCACTTACTCGAATCCATATACTTGATGGCGGAGACTTTTCATGGCATTATTTTTCTTATACAGATATTTCGAATCTCGAAATACCAGAGTGGTCAAACCGCCCCGACCTATGGGAGAAAGCTTTACGAATTGTAAAGGGCCCGAAACCCAAAGCACTGGAATGTTTCATTCACCGCGACTTCCATCCGGCCAATGTATTGTGGCAAAACGGCCAAGTCAGCGGTGTGGTTGACTGGAGCAATGCCTGTCGCGGGCCAGCTTGGGTTGACCTTGGCCATTGTCGGATGAATTTGGTTATGTTGTACGGAATAGAAGCGGCAGATTCCTTTTTACATAGTTATTTGGCTGCAGCAGACAATCCCTTCAGGTATGAAAGGTATTTCGATTTACTATCACTTTGTGATTTTACCCTTCCGGGACCTCCTGAAGTCTATGATGGGTGGCAAGCTTTTGGGATTGATCATTTGACAGATGACATGATGCGGGAACGAGCGGATGCATTTCTGACCAGTGTAATGGAAAGAGGAGAGTACGATGGAAATCCAACAATTTGACACAGCAAAAGCTTTTCTTAAAAAGACGGAAGAATTTTTACTTAAAAAAGAAGCGATCAATAACCTTCCGCTGGGCATTCTGTATCGGCTTGCTTCGGAAAAGGAAAATAACCCCGATCACCCGTCACCCTTTTTCGCGACGGCGGGATCAAAAAATCACCCGGTGTTGGCCATGGTTATGACACCGCCCAAGAATCTTGTTATAAGCTGCGCAGAGGATGGCTTAAAAAGTTCGGGAGCCATTCAAACCGCTGTCTCTTTCTTGAAGGAATCAGGAATTCAAATTCCCGGTGTTATTGGGGAAAGGGAGCTGGCTGAACAATTTGCCCGGAAATGGACTGAACCACACGGCGGCAACTTCACCGTCCATATGGAGCAAAGGATTTATAGATTGGATAAAGTGAGTCCGGTTAGCGAGAAACCTGGCCATTTGAGGATGGCAACAATGTCAGATCTTCCCCTTGTATCCGATTGGATCTATGCTTTTTCCGTTGATGCGAATGAACCGATGAGCTGCAAGGAAGCACATGAACTTGCTCAAAAGAAGATTCAGCAGGGCTCTATTTTTCTTTGGGAAGATCAAATGGTTGTGTCAATGGCCGGGAAATCAAGGCCAACCAAAAATGGCGCAACTGTCTCTCTGGTCTACACTCCGCCTGAATACCGGCAAAAAGGTTATGCTTCAAGTTGTGTGGCAGCCCTGAGTCAACGGATCCTGGACGAAGGTTACCAGTTTTGCAGTCTATATACAGACATGGCGAATCCAACGTCCAACAGCATTTACATGAAAATGGGTTACCAGCCTGTTACCGATTCGATTGTCTATAGGTTTTCATAAGCATCAGAGGCAACAGATTTCTATTAAACAAAGTGAATCATTTTTACTATAGAAGGAAGCTTTGAAACTAATCGGAGTGGTAGAAATGTCAAAATCGCAACCGGAATCCGGGAAAACGTCTTCCACACATCTTCATCCTGTCGCAAAACGGCTTATGGCAGCAAAGACAATGCGCAGCATCGGGCAAGGGATTATGCTTGTCGATTTGGCCTTGTATCTACATGAGTTGAACTGGCCGGCTACGGCTATTGGTGCAGTATTGACAGCCGGCGGCCTTGTTAGTGTTGTCTTGGTCCTATTCGTAGGTGTATTAAGTGATCGTTTAGGAAGAAAACCGTTTCTACTGTTCTATGAATTTCTGACAGCAGCTTGTGCCTTAATCGGTGTTTTCACAACTAACGGAATTCTTTTGTTCGCGGCCATTGCATTCGCCGGATTTGGCAGGGGACAAACGGGTTCACCCGGTCCTTTTGCACCTGCAGAACAGGCATGGCTGGCGGCGTATGTACCAGGGGAAAAGCGCGGCAATGTTTACAGTGTCAACAATGCGCTTGGTTTTTTCGGGATGGCAACAGGGGCGCTTTTGGCTGGAGCGACTGTTTTGTGGGACAACGAGCTTCCTGGCGCTTTAGCTTATCGACCGTTATTTGCATTGATTGTGATTTTATCATTGGTTACTGCGGCAATTATTGCGACAACTCGTGGGGAAAAGGTTGAAAAACCTGAAATAATACAGAATGAAAAGGCTAAAATCGAAGAAAAAGAAGTCTCACGTCGTGAAAACAGATCTATCCTGAAATTGGTTTCCATTAACGTGATCAATGGAATAGCCGTTGGCTTGACCGGACCGATGGTTTCCTATTGGTTTGCGATCAAATTCGGCGTCAGTAATGCCCAAATCGGCACGACTTTGGCTATAACTTTTTTTGCAACCGGATTTTCTTCCTTATTGCAGGCTAAACTGGCCGGTAAATTCGGCATGGTTCGTTCAGTGATGTGGATGCGGATTATCGGCAGTATCTTAATGCTTTTACTTCCACTGCTTCCAACATATGTATTGGTGTCTTTCGTGTACATTGTCCGTTCAGCTGTCAACCGTGGTACCCAGGGCGCTCGACAAGCGTTGAGTGTCAGTTTGACCCGCGACCGCCGCCGCGGTTTCGCATCAAGTGTTAATTCATTGTCAATGCGTGTGCCGACCTCGGTTGGACCTTATGTGACCGGGTATTTATTCGAAATTGGAGCTTTGGCAGCTCCGTTCTACATAGCAGGCGTCCTGCAACTCGGATTTGCTTATCTGTACGGCCGTACATTTCGATCTTATAACTAGAATGGGGGGACAGGCCAATCGGGTCGTGACTTTGATCCCGGGGTTCCCCTCAATTTGTTTACAAAACTTTTAGCCCCGATGGTTCGGTTTTTTCAACTGTAATGTTTTGAACGCCATGAAAATTGGCAAAAGACTCAAGAGCTTCGCGCAATTGCCTGCGTAATTTCGATGTCAAATCGACACCAGATTTGAGCTGGAGTAGTTGGACGATTAAACAACCGTTTTTTCGATCCAAACGAGGATCTATGAGCCCAATCAATTGATCACCGTATAAAATCGGCATCGCATAAGCCCCATAGCGCCGCTTTGATCGCGGCGTGTAAATTTCCCACCGATAATGGAAGTCAAACAGGTCCACCAATCGGTCGCGCCGCCAAAGCAAGTTGTCCAACGGTGGCAGAAAACGAATCGCTCCTTCCAATGGTTTTTTTTCCTTCTGTGCATTTTGACTAATTTCCTGAAGCCGTTCCAAATCCTCGATCATGATAAAATAAGAACGTTTTACATTATCAATTTCAACCGGAATCACCCCTCCTTCTTTAACACGCCGTTCAACCTCCCGTCGGCGTTCAGCGGCCGGCATCTTCTGCCAGCCAAATCGGGAATCTCGCGGATCAAACAAACGATACGCCCGTATGTACTTGTCGATTAATGCTTGACGTGCTTCCGAAAGTTCGATTTTTTCCGCTTTTTTCAACAGCTCAATGGGTATCGTGGATTCGGTTAGACCAAAGAAACGTTCCGTTCCTTCTCTATGAACCACTCGGATGCTCCCGGCATCAAGCAATAAATTCAGTACATGCGAAGTTTCCTTCGTCTTCGCAACTTTGTTGTCCCAATAACCGTGAACACGATTTTCCGACTTGAAGGCTCTCGACGGCAGAGGGCCTTCGGCTTTCAATCTATCTAAAA
>DASVCO010000287.1:0-11021 GCA_036381575.1 Caryophanales bacterium | reverse complement strand
TCTTGCCGGCTGTATTGAAAGTACCGTCGCGCCGGTAATATTCGATACGATAATAAATTCACGATAGCCGATAATAAATCTCCGGTTATTCATAATTTTATCCCCAAAGATTGATAACCCGGCTCAGGCCGGGTTTTTTCTTTAGAAAAAGCCTCTTTTCTAGTCGGAATACTTGTTGGGGAAGCTGGATTTCGTTACAATAGGCCTAGAAAGTGAATAAATCGGCGATATTTAAAGCAAGTTCACAAAAGATCGATGGAAGTGGTATAATGATTATGAGTATGACGGGCTATGGCCGTGAATCGGTGGAAACGGAGTCATTTTCGGTTGCCGTTGAATTAAGGTCGGTAAATCATCGTTTTATGGAGACTTCCGTGTATATCCCGCGGCCCTTCATGATCTACGAGGATAAGGTGAAACGCTTATTGGGGCAATACATATACCGTGGGAAAGTGGACGTTTATATTTCCTTCGGAGGAGACGGCCTCTACAACAGGGAATTAGACGTCGATTGGAACTTGTTGGAGCAGTACATCGAGACAATGGAAGAGGCCATGAACCGCTTCTCCGTTGCGAAGGGAGTGAGTGCCGGCGAATTAATGGGAGTTCGCGATGCTTTTGTCGTAACGGAAAAAAGCGGTGAAATCCGTGAGGTCGAAGGTTTATTGCTTCAGACCGTCAACGGTGCTCTGGACCAGTTGATTGAAATGAGAAAAGAAGAAGGCCGCCATCTCCTCGACGATTTGCAAAAACGTCTGGATAAGATCGAATTTTCCGTAAAAAAGTTGACAGAACATGCGCCCAAGGTGGCCGAAGCTTATCGTCAGCGCTTATTGGAAAGAATGGAAACCATTCTTGAAGGCAAGGCTGTGATTGATGAGGAACGTATGATGAATGAAGTCGCGGTATTCAGTGACAAGGCCAACATTGATGAAGAGTTGACGCGGTTGAAAAGCCATCTTGATCAGTTCCGCAAATATTTGTCAGATGGAGGCCCGGTCGGAAAGAAATTGAATTTCTTGCAGCAGGAAATGAACAGGGAAATGAATACCATTGGTGCGAAAGGTAACGATTTCGATATTAGTGTGCAGGTCGTTGAGATGAAAAGCGAATTGGAAAAGATCAAAGAACAGATACAAAATATCGAGTAAAGGGATCGGTAGGAGGACAACTATGGGGCAATTGAAGTTAGTCAATATCGGATTCGGGAACATTGCTTCGGCGAATCGTATCGTTTCGGTGACCAGTCCCGATTCGCAGCCCGTCAAACGATTGATTAAGATTTCGCGGGAGAGGAATAAACTGATTGATGCTACTTACGGGCGCCGGACACGGGCTGTCATCGTTATGGACAGCGATCATGTCGTATTATCGTCGGTTCAGCCGGAAACCGTTGCCCAGCGTCTGTTGAATCAGGATGATTTGTCGGAAGAAGGTTGATGCCATGAGAAAAGCTAAAGGAATTTTGTTTGTGTTATCCGGCCCTTCCGGGGTTGGAAAAGGCACCGTCTGTAAAGCATTGCGGAAGAAAGGGACGTCTTTGAATTATTCTGTTTCCGCAACAACAAGGTCTCCGCGTGAAGGCGAACGGAACGGCGTCGAGTATTTTTTTAAATCAAAAGACGAATTTGAGAAAATGATTGAAAACGACAAGTTGCTTGAATGGGCTCAGTATGTCGGTAATTATTATGGCACGCCAATCGACTATGTAAAGGAAAACCTTGCAGAGGGAAAAGACGTGTTGTTGGAAATCGAGGTACAGGGGGCCCGAAAGGTTCGGAGAGTGTTCTCTGAAGCGGTGTTTATTTTTCTTGCGCCCCCCAACCTGAAGGAACTCCGAAACCGGATTATTGGGCGAGGCACTGAATCGGAGGATTCCGTAGCCAACCGTCTTTCCGTGGCGAAGGAAGAAATCGAGTTGATGACCCATTACGATTATGTCGTTGAAAACGATGAAGTGGATTTGGCATGCGAGCGGATTGAGTCCATTGTAACTGCCGAACATTGCCGTAAAGCCCGCTTGATGAACCAATATTTACGATTGTTGGAGGTGGATGACCATGATGCTTGAACCATCTATTGATGAGTTGATGGAACAAATCGATTCGAAATATATGCTGGTGACGATTGCGGCGAAAAGGGCCCGTGAATTGCAAAATATCAGGTCGGGAGAATCGGAAGATGCCTCATCCCGAAAATATGTTGGAATGGCGCTGAAAGAAGTTGCCCAGGGAAAACTGGCATATGCTTCTCAGGATTAAATTAAGAAGGATTTCGGCCGCGGCAACCTATTCATTGGGTTGCCCTTTTTTCATCATCCAACGGGCCGCACCGAAATATAGGTGTGGGAGATGATTATTTGAATAAACATCGGCAAAGACCGCAACGCCGATACTAAGACATTGCGAGAAAGTAACTCAAAGCAAACAGCCTGCTCAGATGTCTTATGGTAGCCCGCATGTCATAACTGGCATGTAAATATAAAGGAGGGGACGGGCATGAAAGGAAAAACCATTTTATTATGTGTAACAGGCGGGATTGCAGCATTTAAGGCTGCAGCATTAACGAGTAAACTTTCCCAACAGGGAGCGGATGTCCATGTGATCATGTCGGAGAATGCGACTAGATTTGTAACTCCCCTGACGTTTCAGGCGCTTTCGCGTAATGCGGTACATACAGATACTTTCGCAGAAAAGGATCAAAACAGCATTGCCCATATTGATCTTGCCGATAATGCTGACCTTGTTATGGTCGCTCCGGCCACAGCGAATATCATCGGAAAGCTTGCGGGCGGCATTGCTGATGACATGGTTTCGACGACGCTTCTTGCGACAAAGGCTCCTGTGTGGATTGCACCGGCCATGAATGTAAACATGTATGATCATCCAGCTGTCCAGCGCAATTTGCGGACATTGACTGACGACGGTTATCAGTTGTTGGAGCCGGGGGAAGGGCTTCTTGCCTGCGGCTGGATTGGCAAAGGCCGCCTGGCGGAGCCGGAGGATATTCTGGATGCTGTACAAAGACATTTCAAACAACAGAAAAACCTTCCTTTACAGAGTAAGAAGGTACTTGTGACAGCGGGCCCGACACAGGAGAAAGTGGATCCTGTTCGATATTTCACCAACCATTCTTCGGGGAAAATGGGCTATGCTTTAGCTGAAGCCGCAGCTGACCTGGGTGCTGAGGTGACGCTAGTTTCGGGCCCGACTGATTTGGAAATGCCCGCAGGGGTTAAAGTCGTTCGGGTCACAACTGCGGCCGAAATGTATAACGAGGTCATGCAACAATATGAAAAAGCCGATATAGTGATCAAATCAGCGGCGGTCGCTGATTATAGACCCAAAAAGACATATGAACAAAAAATGAAAAAGAAAAACGGCGAGTGGCAGGTTGAGATGGAACGGACGAAGGATATTCTCTCTGATCTCGGTAAGAGAAAGGATGGACAAATCCTCATTGGATTCGCGGCCGAATCGGAAAATATGGACGAGTATGCCAAACAGAAGCTTGCTAAGAAAAATCTTGATTTCATTGTGGCGAATAATATATCTGAAGCGGGTTCAGGCTTTCGGGGAGACACGAATAAGTTGGCCATTTTCAGGCGGGATGGCTCGAAGCGTGAACTGGAGATGATGTCAAAGCGGGAGGCAGCAGACGTTGTTCTGAGTGAGGTCGAAACGTTGTTGAAAGGAAGGCGGAACGATGATCGCTAAAGTCGTCGTGGATGTTCCGGCGAGCGCGATTGACCGCCTTTTTGATTACATTATTCCTGAACAATTTGCGGGAATGGTTGAGAAAGGCATGCGTGTGTCAGTTCCGTTCGGCCCCCGGAAAATTCAAGGATTTGTGGTGGAAATCGAAGAAGAAGGAACTACTGAGCACCAACTAAAGCCGATTAGTGATGTTCCCGATTTGGAGCCGGTTTTGACCGAGGAGCTCCTTAAAGTGGGATTCTGGATGGCCGAGCAAACAACGTGTTTTACAATTTCCGCTTTACAGGCTATGTTGCCGGCGGCGTTGAAAGCCGCTTACCAGAAAGAAATCCGTATCGCTTCAGGGCCATCCAAAGAGATTCCAAAAGAAGTAGCCGAGCTTTTCTCGAATGAGGAACCGGTATTTTGGGAAACTCTTTCTGCGGAACATCCCGAAATGCTTTCCCGGGTTCAACGTGAGATTCGGTCCGGTTCATTGGAAGTTATCCATCATGTGAGGGACCGGGTTTCCAAGAAAACCGAACGGGTGGTGCGCCCGAATGTGGAAAGCCGGATATTGGCGGAAGAATGCGATTCACTTTCCAACCGTGCAAATAAGCAGAAGCAAATCCTGTCTTTTTTTATCAATCATCCGGAACCTGTGGCTATCAAGGATTTGACTGACACTCTGTCCATTACACGCTCCACCGTCAAAGCTCTTATACATAAAGAATTATTATTGGAAGAAGAACGTGAAGTGTACCGGGACCCCTATGCCGATCGGGATTATGGGAAAACGAAACCCCTTGCCTTGACCGAGGAGCAACAAACAGCTATTAGCCCCATACTGGCCGCAATCGAAAATGGTGCTCACGAAACAACCGTCCTCCACGGAGTGACCGGAAGCGGAAAGACGGAAATCTATTTGCAGGCCATTGAGCGCGTCTTGCAAAAGGGCGAAGAGGCGATTGTCCTGGTCCCGGAAATTTCATTAACACCGCAAATGGTGTCTCGATTCAAAGGAAGATTCGGTTCCAGTGTGGCTGTCTTGCACAGCGGCCTTTCGCGCGGTGAGAAATATGATGAATGGCGGAAAATCCAACGCAATGAAGTAAGTGTTGTGGTCGGAGCAAGGTCAGCGGTTTTTGCCCCATTCACGAATATCGGAATTATTATTATTGATGAAGAACATGAATCCAGTTATAAACAGGAAGAACAACCGCGGTATCATGCCAGAGACGTGGCGATATATCGAGGATCTTTACACAATTGCCCAGTTGTTTTGGGGAGCGCCACACCTTCACTCGAATCGTATGCTCGAGCAGAGAAAGGTGTATATCGGTTGGCATCGTTACAGGAACGGGTTAACCGGAAAGCTATGCCTCAAGTGGAAATTGTTGATATGCGAGAGGAGCTCCGCAATGAAAATCGTTCGATGTTTTCCTCGGCCTTATATGAAAAGTTGAAAGACCGTTTGGATAAAGGCGAACAAAGTGTCCTCTTCCTGAACCGCCGCGGTTATTCCACATTTATGATGTGTCGGGATTGCGGATATGTTACCGAATGTCCTCACTGTGACATTTCCCTTACCTATCATAAGAAGGACAATGCTTTGAAATGCCATTATTGCGGTTATCAGCAGGCTTTGCCAACGATGTGTCCGTCATGCGAAAGTCCGCATATTCGTTTTTTCGGAACGGGCACCCAAAAAGTAGAAGAAGAGCTTGGGAAAGTGCTCCCTGAAGCAAGAGTGATCCGGATGGATGTGGATACGACCTCACGCAAAGGGATGCATGAACAACATTTAAAGCGGTTTGCGGATAGGAAGGCCGATATTTTGCTCGGTACACAAATGATCGCAAAGGGGTTGGATTTCCCAAGTGTAACGCTCGTTGGTGTGCTGGCGGCTGATTCCACACTGCATTTGCCCGATTTTCGGGCTGCGGAACGAACATTTCAATTGTTGACCCAGGTTAGTGGCCGAGCCGGAAGACACGAGCTGACCGGTGAAGTTATCGTTCAAAGCTATACACCGGAGCATTACAGTATTGAGTTAGCCTCGCGCCATGATTTTGAGACCTTTTATACACAAGAGATGCGGGAACGGCGGCTCCATGGCTATCCTCCGTATTATTTCCTGGCCCTTGTCACGATTTCGGATCCCGATTTAATGAAAGCGGCGGGTGTTGCGGAGAAAATCACGAATTTCTTAAATCAACAATTGTCCCGGCAGGCTATTATTCTCGGGCCCGTTACAGCAGCTATTCCCCGAGTCAAAGATAGATATCGGTACCAATGCATGGTAAAATATAAACGCGAACCGGGTTTGCATGACAGTTTCGCGAAAATTGTTGAGCATTACGGTAAGGGCGGAAAGCATAAAGATTTGCAGATCTCAGTTGACCTGAACCCGCAAATGTTGATGTAGATTTCCGGAGACAGACGGACAAAACGGAATTTGGAACAAACGAAAGGGCAGGTTGGAAGAAAGACTTTGTTGATTTATAAAAGAAGGCTTTATACTTAATATGGATTGGCCATAATGAAGATAGGCCTTTCCTAAACTTCTAATCTCCAATCTCTCACTTCAGTATGAAAGGTCGTGATCGGATGCGTATTGTTTTCATGGGAACTCCCGATTTTTCGGTCCCGATTTTACAACGGCTCATCACAGACGGACATGAAATAGCGGCTGTTGTGACCCAACCGGATCGGCCAAAAGGTAGAAAGAAGGTGCTTACACCACCACCCGTTAAGGTGGAAGCTGAAAAACACGAAATTCCCGTGCTGCAGCCGAAAAAGATCAGGGAGCCGGAACAGCTGGAAAAGGTACTTGCATTCGAACCCGATGTTATTGTGACAGCGGCCTTTGGACAAATTTTGCCGAAAAGCCTTCTTGAAGCTCCGAGGTTCGGCTGCGTCAATGTTCATGCTTCCCTCCTACCGGAATACCGGGGTGGGGCACCTATCCATCATGCCATCATCGACGGAAAGAAGGAAACCGGCGTAACGATTATGTACATGGCGGAAAAGCTTGATGCGGGTGATATTCTTACACAGATTAAGGTACCGATTGATGAAAAGGATAATGTCGGCACACTTCATGATAAATTAAGCGTGGCAGGGACGGAATTGCTTTCGGAAACATTGCCGAAGCTTGAAGCCGGTAAGCTGGAACCGGTCAAGCAGGATGAAGGCAAGGCTACCTTTGCCCCGAACGTCAAAAGGGAAGAGGAAAAGATCGATTGGACTGCAACAGGTGAGGCGATTTACAATCGAATTCGCGGCCTGGATCCATGGCCGGGAGCCTATACATTTCATAAAGGGCGCGTGTTAAAGATTTGGCGTGCGGAGAAGAGTGCTTCTTCCGGTAAGGCGGAGCCCGGAACCGTTATCGATGTTGATGAAGAATCTTTTACCGTGAGCAGCAGCGATAATACTGCTATTCGTGTTACAGCATTACAACCTGCCGGGAAGAAGAGAATGGAGACCGTGCAGTTTATCAAAGGCGCAAATCTTGAAAAAGGCGACAGATTGGGAGAATTTGATGGCGAAACAAATGGTTCGTAATACCGCGCTAACCACTCTATTGAAAATTGAACAGGACGAGGCCTATAGTAATTTGTTAATCAATGGCGCTGTCGAAAAGAATCATTTCGATTCAAAGGATACTGCGTTATTTACAAGGCTGGTCTACGGGACAGTACAACGTAAGAATACACTCGATTTTTACCTCGACGGCTTTTTGAAGAAGGAACCTGAGCTGTGGGTACGGGTGTTGCTGAGACTGGCTGTTTACCAAATGGCTTATTTGGACCGGATCCCCGACCGGGCTGTGCTGCATGAATCCGTTGAGATTGCGAAACGGCGGGGTCATAAAGGGATCGCAGGGCTTGTCAATGGGGTTTTGCGGGCGATTCAGCGGAAGGGCTTACGGGATCCTGCTGCTATTAAAGATCAGGTTGAAAAGCTTGCTGTGGAAACAAGTCATCCGGAGTGGTTACTGGGCCGCTGGCTGTCACAGTATGATCAGGAGACTGTACGAAAAATTTGTGAGGCCAACAATACGTTGCCGGAAGTTTCAATCAGAACCAATACGGTGAAAACAACTCGCGATCAGCTGTTGAACGATTTGAAAAGCGAAGACATAGAAGTTGAAAACGGTTCGCTTTCTCCAGAGGCATTAAAGATTACAAAAGGTGCTGTACAACACACCTCAAGTTTCAAAAACGGCTTGTTTTCTATTCAGGATGAGAGCTCCATGTTAGCCGCGTATGCTCTTGATGTGAATGAAGGTATGAACATTCTTGACGGTTGTGCTGCACCAGGCGGAAAAACCACACACATTGCCCAGCTCTTGAACAATACCGGCAACATAACAGCGCTGGATTTACATAAGTATAAAATCAAATTAATTGAAGAGCAGGCCTCCCGCCTGGGATTGGCGAATATAACGGCCAGGGCCCTTGATAGCCGTATGGCGCCTGAGGAATTTCAAAGGGCATCCTTCGACCGTATTCTTGTTGATGCGCCATGTTCGGGATTCGGGGTCATTCGTCGAAAGCCTGATATTAAGTGGGGAAAGTCTGCTGAGGATATCGAAATGCTGGCGGCTGTCCAGGGAGAAATTTTGCAGGCGCTCGCCCCTCTTTTAAAGCCGGGCGGGAAACTTGTTTACAGTACATGTACGATAGAAAGAGAGGAGAATGAAGAAGTTGTCGCTTCATTTTTACGACAGCATTCGGAATTCTCAATGGACCCGACATTAGGGAATCGCCTCCCGGAAAGGCTTCAGAATCACATGGATACCCTGGAAGGCCAAGTGCAAATTCTGCCGCATCAGTTCGGCACAGACGGTTTTTATATTGCGGTTTTGCGGAAAGAAGAGGTGGGGTGAAACAATGGAAACGGCTTTTATAACCGATTGCGGAAGAATCCGTGCTCATAATGAAGATTCGGGAGGGATTTTCTCGAATGAAGCCGGCTTAATCCTGGCAATCGTTGCTGACGGTATGGGTGGCCACCGTGCCGGAGATGTGGCGAGTACTCTTGCGTTGGATTATATAAAACAACGATGGGCCGAGGCTGGTGATTTGGGATCCGGTGAAGCTGCAGGGCAATGGCTGAAAGATACAATCAATGACACGAATGCCCATATTCTGGCATACGCTCAGGAACACCCGGAGTGCCGCGGGATGGGGACCACAATTGTTTCAGCGTTGTGCGCAAACGAATTTGTGACGATCGCTCATGTTGGCGACAGTCGTGGTTATTTGTTCGGAAATACAGGACTCTCACAGGTTACGAAAGATCATTCTCTGGTAAGCGAGCTGGTGCGCAGAGGAGAAATTTCGAAGGAAGAAGCTGACCTTCATCCGCGTAAACATGTTCTCCTCCAGGCGTTGGGAACTGAGGAAACGGTCGAATCAGAAGTGAAGACCATTGCTTGGGAGGCGGGTGATGTTGTTCTGCTTTGCTCCGACGGTTTAACGAATAATGTGAGTCATGAGCAGCTGGAGGATGTCCTGGGTTCTGAACGCAAGATTCAGGAGAAAGCGGAGAAGCTTACGGAGTTTGCTAATTTGGCAGGTGGAGATGACAATATTACTTTGACTTTGGTCCAGCTTCCCAAAAAGGATCATTACTCGTTGGCAGAGGGCGATCAGGAGAGCATCGGAAAAACGAGTGAAATTGGCAGCGAGAAAACCTTATCGACCGAGGAGCGAAATGGGTGATGGCGGATGTTAGGTAAACGGATCGGAGACCGGTATGAACTGCTTTCTGTTGTCGGCGGCGGCGGAATGGCTATTGTTTATAAAGCACGTGATTTAATTCTGGATCGAATTGTAGCTGTTAAAGTGCTTCGTTCCGAATTTTCCGATGATGATGAGTTTATTCGCCGTTTTCGCCGTGAAGCTCAATCAGTGGCAAGTCTTTCTCATCCAAATATCGTTAATATTTATGATATTGGAGATGACCGCGGAGATAATTACTATATTGTGATGGAGTATGTGGAAGGGGAAACCCTGAAGGATCTGATTAGGCGGGAAGCTCCGCTTGCGCTCGGCCAGGCGCTTCATATTATGGACCAAATCACTTCAGCCATTGAGCAAGCACACGAACATAATATTGTCCATCGCGATATTAAACCGCAAAATATTTTAATTGATTCAAGCGGGAAGATTAAGGTAACGGATTTCGGAATCGCAATAGCCATGACTTCGGCAACAATCACACACACCAACTCTGTAATAGGATCGGCCCATTATTTTTCGCCTGAACAGGCAAAGGGAAGTTACGCTAATACGAAATCGGATATTTATTCGCTCGGTATTGTTTTGTTCGAAATGTTGACGGGTGAGTTGCCGTTTTCAGGCACTTCGCCCGTGTCAGTAGCTTTAAAGCATTTGCAGGAGGACATTCCCGAGCCCCGGGAACTCAATCCCGGCATTCCGCAAAGTATTGAAAATATTATCCTGAAAGCATTATCGAAAGACCCGATTCACCGTTATGAAACGGTGGAGGATATGCGTGAAGATTTACAGACAGCTCTTAACCCCGACAGGTTGAATGAAGCGAAATTTATCATTCCCGATGACGAGGAACAGACGACGAAGATGATGGCACCGGTTGGAATAGGAAACAATGGGAATGGCGGCAATCATGCTTCGGATTCGGGAAATTCCGGCGGGGATCAACCGGACAAGCCGGATCACCACAAGAAAAAACGTCGTCTACCCAAGATCTTATTAACTCTTTTTCTGATTTTGTTGCTTCTTGCCGGCGCCGTCATGGCTGCTTTCTATATTATCCCGGAAATTTTGCACGTGGAAAATGTCACAGTTCCGAAGGTAGTTGGAATGGATATTGACAAAGCGGAGGATCTGCTTAAGAAAAAGGGATTGAAAGTGGAAACGGAGAAAGTGACAAGCGATAAATATCCTAAAGGCGAAGTGGCCCGCCAGAATCCTTCGGCGAACACGTCTGTAAAAAAAGGCCGATCCGTTCATCTGTTTGTAAGCAAAGGCCCGAAGAAAATCAAGATTGATAGCTACATCACGAAGGATAAAGAAAGTGTTGAGCTCTTGTTGGAGGAATCGGAACTCGACGTTCAATTCAGAGGAGAATACAGCGAAAGTTATCCAGAGGGGCAGGTGTTTGATCAGGAGCCTGATGCCGGCACGCTGGTGGTCCCCAGTGAAACCACGCTTGTATTGTTTTACAGTAAAGGCCCGGAAACCACAGATGTTCCGGATTTGACCGGGATGACTTTGCAGGAAGCGAAGGAAGCGCTGGATGAAGCAGGGTTAGAACCCGGGAACCAGA
>DASVCO010000286.1:0-33389 GCA_036381575.1 Caryophanales bacterium | reverse complement strand
GCCTCGATTCCGGCCGAGCGAACATTGTACCGATCACCCCAAGATTTGCGGCCAAAGCCTTCAGCCATCTGGCTGCGACAAGAATTTCCCGTACATAGAAAATAAATTACTGGTTTCATCGTGATGACCTCCTTGATAGGTTCGTGCCCCATGCTTAAAGGTTTAATCAAATGTTTAATGAATGACAATCAGCCATAAATAAAGCCCGCAAAGCGTGATGAACAACGTTGGTATGGTAAGCGTGATGCCTATTTTAAAATAATAGCCCCAGGAAATTTTAACGCCTTTTTGCGATAAAACGTGGAGCCACAATAGTGTGGCCAGTGAACCGATCGGTGTGATTTTCGGCCCGAGATCGGATCCGATCACGTTGGCATAAACAAGAGCTTTCCGCATTGTTCCAGCCGTTTCCGTGTTCGCGATGGCGAGCGCGTCGATCATAACCGTCGGCATATTGTTCATGATGGAAGAAAGAATGGCGGCGATGAATCCCATCGCAATCGTTCCAACGAACAACCCCTCACTGGCCGCAGCCTGAATGACATCGGCCAACACGTCAGTCAACCCCACATTTTGCAGGCCATAAACCACGACGTACATCCCAATCGAAAAAAATACAATCGCCCACGGAGCGCCTTTAACGACGTTCTTAGTCGGAACGGCCGGACTATTTTTTGCCATAATCAAAAAGAAAATCGCGACAATCCCCGCCACAACCGAAACAGGAATCCCGAAAAATTCACTGGCAAAATAACCTGCGAGCAGCACAATCAGCACAACCCATGACAGGCGGAACATTTTATGATCCTTGATGGCTTCCTTCGGTTTTCTCAATTGGGTAAGATCATACCGGCGCGGAATGCTTTTTTTGAAATAAAGGTATAAAACCAACAAACTGGATCCCAACGCAAAAAGATCAACGACAATCATGCGCAGGGCATATTCTCCGAAACTGATTTCAAAAAAATCGGCAGATACGATGTTGACCAGATTGCTGACGACAAGCGGCAACGAAGTTGTGTCGGCAATAAAACCGCTGGCCATAATAAACGGGAGGATCATTTTTTCTTGAAAATCCAGGTTTCGAACCATTGCCAGGACAATTGGTGTGAGAATCAAGGCTGCGCCGTCGTTGGCAAAAAAGGCCGCGACCAGGGATCCCAGCAAAATGATATAGATGAACATTTTCACACCGTCGCCCCTGGCGGCCAGAGCCATATGAAGCGCCGCCCATTCGAAAAAACCGATCTCATCGAGAATGAGGGAAATCAGAATGATAGCTACAAAAGTGAAAGTTGCATCCCAAACAATGCCGGTCACAGTGGCAACGTCCTGAAAATCTACAACCCCGGCCATCAGGGCAAGCGCTGCTCCGGCGCAGGCAGTCCAGCCAATCCCAAGCCCTTTTGGCTGCCAAATTACGAGAATTAATGTCAAAATGAAAATAGATGAAGCGAGAACGACGGAAAACAATTTTCGACCTCCGGTTATTTGATAAGTACGAGATTTATTATACATTCTTGAATGATGATAAATCAACTTTTTTTGATAAAAAGGTTGCGAAAAGAAAAACCTTCCTTTATAATTAAATTAAATCAAAAAATATTGATGGAAGGAGGCCCGAAATGGAAAATAAAGCAGCCGAACTGCCAACCACATTCAAAACATACGAGAAACAATTCAAAGCATTGGCTGATGCAAAGCGACTGCAAATTATGCACAAATTATGCAACAATGCCAAAACGTGCGTATGCGATCTGTCTCTGGAGGTTGGGATGCCTCAGTCGAAATTGTCCTATCATCTAAAGATTTTGATGGAGGCCGGCCTGATCAATAAAGAAACACGGGGAACATGGAGTTACTACTGGCTCAATGAAAAAGGAGTCAACCACTTGCTTTCCGAAGAATTGTGTTGTTTGTTTCGGCCGGGCAGCGAAGGCTCGTTCTGTCAAACCGAAGGTGAAAATAGATAAAGTCGATCACAATCGATCAAAATCAATCAAAGTCATTCATATTCGATCAAAAACAATCAAATTCGTTCATATTCGATCAAGATCAATCATTAAAACATATCTTTGAGGATATTGGTTTCAGCTTAATATATCAATATTTTTTTGATGTTTAAATCAAATATTTTTGATCAAGGAGGAGTCAAAATGAAAACGCATATTGGTCTCAACGTCACAGATCTTCAGAAGTCGATTGATTTTTATTCCCGATTGTTCGGTGAGAAACCAGTCAAAGAAAAACCTGCTTATGCAAAATTTTCCCCGAGTATTGCGGAATTGAATTTTACATTGAATGCGGTTCAGCGGGTGGGCGGAAATCAAGTAGGCCATTTCGGTCTTCAGATTGAGACGCCTGAAACGCTGCTGAATCACAAAATCCGAATCGAGGCGGCTGGGATGAACATCAGGGAAGAGGAAAACACGGTTTGTTGTTACGCCTTGCAAGATAAGTTCTGGGTAACGGACCCGGACGGGAATGAATGGGAATTGTTCTATACGAAAGATGACAACCCTGAACCGGGGTACAAAAATGGCACGTGTTGTGCCGTATAAGGAGATGAAGGAAAATGTTATTTTATGAATTTGATTATCGCTATGAATCAGAATTGAGGAAGCGAGAACTTGAAAGGGTGTCCCGGTCTGCCTGGATGTATGAAGGGGTCAAGCGACCAAAAACTCTTGTGAAAAATCCATTTCACATTGCGAAAAAGCCCTCAATCTGCAAAGAACCATGTTGTGAATCAGCTTGTTAAATGGGATGGTCGAAAAAGGACAGCTTTTTCCTTAAATCAACCAAAACCATCCTAAGACCATACCGGCGATCAACACCAACGTGCCGAGCACAATCAAAATCATCTTTTTCATCAATTCATTTTCACGGGATTGAATTTCGCACAAAGATCCCGCGAGGATGATCCGCGAAGGGGAGGCCATCGAAGCATGCGCCGCCCCTGCATTTTGCGCGTAGGTTAGCAAATCCGCGGGAATTCCCACTCTGTGGGCCGTTTGCACCTGCAATTTTATAAAAATGGCATTTGAACCTGTTGCGCTGGCAGTCAGAAATCCGCCCAATCCACCGATAAAAGGGGAAACCAACACAAAACCGGTTCCGAACACGCTTCCGGCTGTTTCTGCGATAAAGTCGGTCATGCCGGCAGCCGCCATGATTTCAGCCATCGAAATAAACGATGCGGTGGAGACGGCAAAGGGAACCCACTGCCGCCAGGTCGCCTTCAGGGAATCCAGCACAGTCTTCCGATCAATTTTAAAAAATCCAATTGCAAAAAGACAGGACGCCAGCAGCCAGAACCCCGGCGAATATAACAACGGCAACGCAAAGCTGAAAGACGGCAAGTCCAGAACTCCATGCGACTGCAAGAAATCGCTGACCGACGGCACTAGTCGGGTAACCAGAATGCAAAAGGTTAAAAATAAATAAGGGCTGATGACTTTCACGACAGATCGGTTCATTTTCGTCATGATCGAACCAACACCGGTGGTGACGAGAGCTGCCAGAGCCCCGGCCAACTCCACACTGACATAGAGGTTGAAAAATAAAACCCCGAATCCAAAGGTTAGCGAGAAAAGCAGGATTTCTTTCCATTTCCTCCAAACAGCCTGCCAACCTCCTGCGATGTACACAGCCACAACGAGAAAGTAAACAAACACCGGCAAACTCACAATCGCGGCGCCGACTGCCGTGTTTTCAAGCGGCACCTCAACCATTTTCGATCCGACAACCATGCCCGTCGCAAGAGCACCCCAAGGGACTGCCAACAAACTCACCAATCCAATCAGCGCAGCCTTCATCCGGCTGAAGCCGAGCGCCATCAATATCGGTGCTACAACCAGAAAAGCTGTTCCGAAACCACTCGTCGATTCTATCAAAGGCGATAATCCTGCGATCAATATGATAATCTGCATCATCCGGTCATCGGTTGCCTGTGAAATGAAAGCAGCAATTTTCTTGATTTTACCGGAGCGGTTCATCAAATGAAACAGAAAAATGCCGAAGAACACCACATAGGCGACAATGAATGCAATCAGGACACCTTTGAAACTGGCATGGGCGATCTCACCGGCACGAAGGTCGAATTTAGCGGCCCACAAGGTAATCAAAACGGTGAGGACATAGGCCGAAATTCCAGCCCGTAAAGAGGACTGTTTCAGCCCGAACAATAATATGAAAATAGCGAGGATCGGCAGTAGTGCAAGGATTAAGGTCATGCTTTCATTCCTTCCGGGTGACCGCGTTAACTGTATGTAGATTATATTATACTTATGGTGATAGAAAAACCGCGGAATCTTTTTTTATTTTTGTTTATGGAGAGCGTCAGGTTGAATGATTTTGTGATAACATTCAGGTATATTGAGATAGAAATGGGTAGGTTATAACGATGTATAGAATGAAAAATCATAGAATCATAGGGTTTGCGATGGTGTTGTGCGGATCAACATTGTGGGGATTGTCGGGGACGGTGGCCCAGCGGCTTTTTCAAGAGGAAGGGTTTGAAGCAGGTTGGCTCGTGACTATGCGGCTGCTTGTTTCGGGAGTGTTGTTGCTGCTTGCTCTTGCACCGCAAACAAATATATTTCGAATTTGGAAGAAC
The DNA here is from genome assembly GCA_036381575.1 of Caryophanales bacterium. Classification (GTDB taxonomy): domain Bacteria; phylum Bacillota; class Bacilli; order Bacillales; family DASSOY01; genus DASSOY01. Next base: position 28,771 of record DASVCO010000286.1, on the reverse strand, counting down.
AGGAAAAATGGGTTTCAACTTGTCATGTTCGGTATAGTCGGCATGCTGGCTGTCCAGTACACATATTTTGCGGCAGTCGACACCGGCAATGCGGCGACCGCGACACTGCTTCAATATCTCGGGCCTGCCATGATTACAGTTTATCTGGCGATTCGGCTTAAACAAACTCCGAAACCCCGGGAAATCTCAGCGGTTATGCTTGCCCTTGCAGGCACTTTTTTTCTGGTTACAAACGGTTCATTGCAAGATTTGACGATCTCCCCGGCTGCTGTTGTATGGGGACTAACATCAGCTGCAGCTCTGGCCTTTTATACATTGTATCCTGAGAATCTTTTGAAAAAGTGGGGGGCCGCCCTTGTCGTTGGCTGGGGAATGTTGGTTGGCGGCGCCGGGTTAAGTCTGGTGTTCCCGCCATGGCAGACAAGCGGACAGCATTGGTCGGGCACCACTTTGGCCTTCGTGGCTTTTGTGATTATCTTTGGAACATTGTTAGCGTTCTTTCTGTATTTGCAAAGCCTGAAATATATCAAAGCGACGGAAACCAGCCTGTTGGCGTGTGCGGAACCGCTGACCGCAACAATTGCGGCCATTGTCTGGCTTCATGTTCCATTTGGCATTTACCAGGGGATCGGGGCCCTGTGTATTTTGGCTACGGTGGTACTGTTGGCATTGAAAAAGGAACGGAAGGAAATTCAGAACGATAGATGATAGAAGACTTCCATATTTGCGTCAATTCCGTTACACTTAAAGGAAAACCAAGGTTGGAGTGAGACGATGATTGAAACCATTCGTGAGTATCTGGGAAATGAAGCCGATGATCTTCTGAAGTATGAAAGTCGTACCATCTCGAAGGATCAATTGACGGTACCGTCCCCGAATTATGTGGACGATGTTTTTGTCAATACGGACCGCAACAACCAGGTGTTGAAGAATTTGAACGGGATGTACAATCAAGGCCGCTTGTCCGGAACGGGTTATCTGTCCATTTTACCTGTGGATCAAGGCATCGAGCATTCCGCTGGAGCGTCGTTTGCGAAGAATCCGGCCTATTTTGATCCGGAAAATATTGTGAAATTGGCCATTGAGGGCGGTTGTAACGCAGTGGCTTCGACATACGGCGGCTTGGGAGCTGTTTCGCGGAAATACGCGCATAAAATTCCTTTTGTCGTGAAGATCAACCATAATGAACTGTTATCGTATCCGAACAGTCATGATCAGATTCTATTCGCAGATATTAAGCAATGCTGGGAAATGGGGGCCGCGGGGATCGGCGCGACGATCTATTTTGGCTCGGATCGGTCGGACCGCCAGATTCAGGAGATCAGTGAAGCGTTCCAATATGCACATGAACTTGGCATGTTCACCATCTTGTGGTGTTATATCCGAAACGAGGCGTTTAAAAAGGACGGCACGGATTATCACACGGCGGCGGATCTCACCAGTCAGGCGAACCATATGGGGGTAACGCTTGAGGCCGATATTATCAAGCAAAAGCTGCCTACGGTCAATGGTGGTTACAAGGCTCTGAACAAGAATGAAAGTTACGGGAAGTTCGACGAACGGATGTATAGTGAATTGGCAACCGACCATCCGATTGACCTGACCCGTTATCAGGTGGCCAATGGTTACATGGGGCGGATCGGCCTGATTAACTCGGGCGGTGCGTCGGGTGATAATGATTTCGCCGATGCAGTGAAGACGGCCGTTATCAATAAACGTGCGGGCGGCATGGGTCTGATTTCCGGACGCAAAGCGTTCCAGCGCCCGATGGCTGAAGGCGTGAAGTTGTTGAACGCCATTCAAGACGTTTATCTGTGTGAAGAGGTCACCATAAGTTAAGAAAAATTGTTCCATAATGAATAGAAGGTGTCATTTCGGCACTATCGGAGCTGCTTCCCTTGTGGAAGTTGGTTTCGATAGTGTTTTTTTCTTGGTTTTGACGGTTGATTCGTGATGAGCGAACGAGTTTTCAAGACATTTGCGCGAAAATATGATTATATGCACGAAAAAAAGAATAATTGCACGAAAAATAAATTTTATGCACGAAAAGTCGGGATTTACGCACGAAAGTCAGAATGGGATCCGTAAATGGAAAAAAACTGATTGACATTAAAAGATTTTCTCCCCAGAGCATCCCAAACGCAGTTATTAAGCGTTGTCGTTTTCGTTTATGACAAAGTTATGACAAGTCGCTGATTTCCTCTCCCTATCCGTTGCTATAATGACAATTGAGTTAAATCGACGCGATGAGCGTCAAGGAGGGGAAAAATGAAAAAGCTATTGCATTTAGGCGTATTAGCCGCTTTATCTTTTTGTTTGGTATTAGCTGGATGTGGGGGAACGTCTTCTACGGGTGGCCAGGGTGAAGGCGGCTCAGAAAATGTCACTTTGACCGTTGCCGTCGTGAACAATCCTGATATGAAGATTATGGAAGGGTTATCATCGAATTTTGAAAAAGACACGGGCATCAAGTTAAACTTCGTGACGTTACCGGAAAATGAACTTCGGAAGAAAGTAACGGAGGACGTGGCTCTGGGCGCCGGTAAATTCGACGTAGTGATGGTTAGTAATTACAGTGCGCCGATCTGGGCAAAGAATAAGTGGCTGGAGCCACTGGGCTCGTATTTCGACAATATGTCCGACAGTGAGAGAAAAGCTTACGATTTGGATGATATTTTCAAGCCGATCAAGGCCGGTTTATCTTACAACGATGAGCTCTACGCTTTGCCATTCTATGGAGAAAGCAGCATGCTTTATTACAACAAGGAAATGTTGAAAAAGGCCAATGTGGAAATGCCGCTCCATCCGACGTGGCAACAGGTTGCCGACATAGCAAGAAAGATCCATAAACAGCAGAATGTCCCGGGGATTGTATTGCGCGGCCTTCCAGGCTGGGGACAGATATTGGCGCCGTTGGATACCGTGATCAATGCATTTGGCGGACGCTGGTATGATAAGGAATGGAATGCTAAATTGACCAGTCCTGATACGAAAAAGGCTGTAAAGTTCTACGTTAATTTATTGAAAGAGGCTGGCCAACCGGGAGCTACCAGTACCGGATTTACGGAAGCGCTTACTTTAATGTCACAAGGAAAAGCCGCTATGTGGTATGACGCGACAGTGGCCGCCGGGACTTTGAATAATCCTGACAGCTCGAAGGTTGTTGGTAAGATCGGGTATGCCTATGCTCCGAAGGCGAAGAAGGACAATAATGGCTGGTTATATTCCTGGGCACTCGCTATTGAAAAAGGAAGTAAACATAAAGACGCTGCGTTTAAATTTATAACTTGGGCGACCAGCAAGGATTACATTAACCTGGTTGGAAAGGAAAAGGGCTGGGTTTCCGCACCCCCGGGAACAAGAAAATCAACCTATAACAATCCCGAATATCAGAAAGCCGCTCCTTTTGCGAAGATCGTCTTGAATTCTATCAAAAACGCGGAATATAAACATCCAACAGTAGATCCGGTTCCGTATCAAGGCATTCAGTTTCTGGCGATCCCCGAATTTCAAAAATTGGGGAATGAGGTCAGCCAACAAATAGCTGCCTCCATTGCCGGAAAGAAAACAGTGGACCAAGCTTTGCAGGCTTCACAGAAAATCGCTGATAAAGTTGCCAAAGAGGGCGGATACAAGAAATAAACCATTTGAATTGGAGAAGGGTCTAACAGGCCTTTCTCCAATATATCAATGGTTTACAATGGATGAAGGAGGATTGTACGATGAAGATGGATGAGAGGGCTCTTCCGCAAACAACTTTGGCCCAAAGCCAACCTTTGAAAAAGAAGTCCGGTCCACCTGTTAAACGACTGATCTGGCCCGGTATTATTTTTGTCGCAATCATGACGCAAATTCCCTTTATTGTGACCATTTATTACAGTTTGCAGGAGTGGAACATTCTTCGCCCGGCTCAGGGCGTCCAATTTGTAGGGCTGTCCAATTTTATTGACGCGTTGACCAGTTCGCACTTTCTGCACGTTGTGCTGAATACTTTTATTCTAACGTTTTGTTCGATTCTCTTATGTTTGATTTTGGGGATGGCTTTTGCATTGATGTTGAATCGAAACTTCTTTGCTAAAGGGCTTGTCCGAACAATGATGGTTTCGCCGTTTTTCGTAATGCCTGCTGTGGCCGGAATTGTGTGGAAGACGATGGTTTTCGATCCCAGCTTCGGATTTTCCTATTTTATTGCCAATGTAACGGCAACTCAGCCTATTGAATGGTTGTCACACTATCCCCTGGCAGCCATTATTATGATCATTACCTGGCAGTGGGCACCGTTTTTCATGCTCGTTTTACTGGCGGGGCTGCAATCATTGCCGCAAGATCAGTTGGAAGCCGCTAGTCTGGATGGCGCCTCCAATACACAGAAAATCTTTTATGTGATTATTCCTCACTTATTTCGCTATTTAGAGGTCGTCACCATGCTTGGGTTGATTTTCATCCTGCAAATCTTCGGGCAAATCTACGTGACTACATCCGGTGGCCCGGGATTCTCGTCAACGAATTTAACTTTTCTAACCTACAGGGATGCTTTTCAAAACTGGGAGATTGGACAGGGAAGTGCTGTCGGGGTCATTGCTGTTATTATTACCTTGATTGTCATGATGTTTCTGTTCAATATTTTACGGCGCAGATTTAAGGAGGAACTGTCATGAGAAGCTTGCGTTCCGGATTGGGGACTTTTTTCACTTACATCGTAGCTTTTTTGTGGTTTTTCCCTGTATTGTGGCTTTTTATCACTGGATTCAAAACAGAAGGAGCGGCTTCACAGTTTCCGCCGTCTTTTATTTTTCAACCGATCTTTGAACATTATCATTTGGTTTGGAGTCACGGGGCTCTCCATTATCTTATCAATTCTGCGGAAATCACGATTCTATCGACCGCATTGAGCCTTCTTCTTGGAGTGCCGGTGGCATATGCTTTGGCTGTATATCGACTGAAGCATGCTGACGATATCTTGTTCTGGTTCATTTCAACCCGGTTTTTACCTATTGCGGGTGTGATTATTCCTATTTATGTCTTTTTCCAAAGCCTGGGCTTGTTAGATACACAATTGGTTTTGATATTGGTTTATGCCGGGATGAACACGCCGCTCGTTATCTGGATGATGCGTTCCTTTTTCAAAGATATCCCATATGATCTGATTGAATCTTCACAAGTAGACGGAGCTTCAGGGTTACAGGGGTTTTTCAAAATCACCTTGCCCCTTGTCAGATCAGGACTGGTCTCAACGATCTTAATTTGTATGGTTTTCGCATGGAATGAGTTTTTCTTCGCGATCACCCTCACTTATACAAATGCTTCTACAATGCCGGTTTATATGGCCCAGTTTATGTCGCAGGAAGGTTTGTTCTGGGCGCAAATGTCGGCAGCAGCGACAATAGCCATTCTGCCTGTGCTATTATTGGGGTGGTTTTCACAGAAATCACTTGTGCGCGGCTTAACCATGGGAGCGGTAAAAGGATAAATGAGGAGGCGTTAAAGGCATATGACAGAGCAAATGAATGCAGCAGTACTGGACGAACCTCTTTCAATTGGGGTGAAACGGGTTGAAATGCCGGTGCCGGCCGATAATGAAGCCTTGGTCAAAGTTCACTGTATCGGGATCTGTGGTTCAGATGTCCATTACTATGAACACGGAAAGATTGGCCGTTATGAGGTAAAGGAACCAATCATTTTGGGGCACGAACTGTCCGGAGATGTCGTTGCGGTTGGTAAAAATGTGGCCAATATTGTGCCGGGCGACAGAGTTGCGGTCGAGCCGGGAATCACCTGCGGAACATGCAAATATTGCAGGGCGGGACGTTATAACCTTTGCCCCGATGTGGAATTTATGGCCACGCCGCCGGTCGATGGGGCCTGGGCGGACTATGTCACGGTCAGAAGTGATTTCCTGCATAAGCTGCCTGACCAAATGAGCTATGAAGAAGGCGCTTTACTTGAACCTTTCTCCGTCGGATACCATGCTATGAAACGCGGAAGTGTCGGCCCCGGTGACAGTGTTCTTATTCAAGGTCTGGGTCCGGTTGGCTTGTTAGCTGTTCAAGCGGCTAAATTATTCGGAGCATCGAAGATTTATGTTAGTGATGTTGTTGATTTTCGAATACAAAAGGCATTGGACCTCGGAGTGGACGGTGTAGTTCGCCCGGCAGAAGGTGATGTGAGCCGGCAACTTCAGGAAATCAGCGACGGAAGAGGGGCCGATAAAATAATTGAAACCTCCGGCAATCACATCGCAGTTGCGGATACAGTTAATCTTGTGAACCGAGGCGGTACAATTGTGTATGTCGGGTTACCCGTTAAAGATAAGATCCCTATGGATATCGCAGCGCTGGTAGATGCCGAACTTGATGTGTTTGGCGTCTTCCGTTACGTTAACACTTACCCTTCGGCCATTGAGGGATTAACTCAATCCGGGTTGGATATCAAGGGGATTATTACAGATTCCTATTCTCTGGCGGATATTGAGACAGCGGTGGAGAAAGCGCGTAAAGAAAAAGATAAAAGCATCAAAATCATGATCTATCCTGATGGGAGTGGATTGAAATGAAAGCCTTAGTAATCGAAGAGCCTTATAAAGCGGCTATAAAAGAATTGCCTTATCCGAAGCCGGGGAAAGACGAAGTGACGATTAAGGTGAAGAGGGTGGGTATCTGCGGGACAGATGTTCATATTTTCAAAGGAGAGTTTCTTTCTCCTTATCCGATTGTTCCGGGACATGAGTTTGCGGGAGAAATTGAAGAAGCAGGAGAAAATGTGGCGGCCTTTCAAAAAGGGGATCGCGTCAGCGCGGATCCGTCGTTATTTTGCGGGGCCTGCCAGTTTTGCCTGACGAACCGGGGGAATCATTGTGAGAATTGGGGTGCGATAGGCAATACCGTGGACGGCAGTATGGCGGAGTATGTACGTGTTCCTGCTAAGAATGCCGTGAAATTGCCCGACGATATGTCTTTTGAGACTGGTGCCTTCATTGAGCCGATAGCTTGTGTCGTACATGGAATGAATCGGCTGCAACTGAAAACGGGCGACCGGGTGATCCTGTTCGGAGCAGGAGCAATGGGACAGCAGCTTGTTCAGGCCATGAAGAGCGCCGGGGCATCGGAAATTGTCGTTGTGGATTTGTCGAAGGAGAAGCTCGATCTTGCATTGAAATCAGGGGCGACAAAAGGTGTCCTGAGTAAGGATCTAAACGGGCTTGAGAGTCTTGGTGAACGTTATGGATATGATGTCGTTGTCGATGCGACCGGTATTCCGGCTGTGATTGAACAGGCCTTTCAGTATATGGGGCCGACAGCGAAATATCTCCAATTCGGGGTGACGCCGGAAAATTCCGAAGTGAAAATCGATCCTTTTAAGGTGTATAATAAGGACTGGACGATTCTCGGTTCAATGGCGATTAACCATACCTTCATTCCGGCATTTCATTGGTTGAAAGCCGGCCGGATTAATGTGAAACCATTAGTTTCACAAACGCTTTCTCTGGAAGAAACCATAGCATTCCTTAATGATAAGCCAGATCCGAGTCTTCTAAAAACACAGATAGCCTTGTAAAATAGGGACTGCATTCATGATCCTTCTTCTTTCCTGAAGGATCAATCCTGTCTTAAGGGGCCTGACGCCTATGAGGAAACCGCTGTATGTCATCATCTTTCTTTTATTCAGCATACTGGTATTGGGGTTGTCCCTTCGTTTCAATCGAACAAGTGCTTTCCATACTTCTATAAATAATGGACTGGTTTCTGAGCTCGAAGCCGCTCCGTTTACGATTTGGGAAGATGCTCTGCCGGTTATTCAGGCCCCTGCGGACTTTGATTGGCGCCGTTTAAGCGGCGTTGACATCACATTTATCTCTGAGAATACACCGCCTACTCAGGCTTTGGCAGCTAACATTTCTCATTTTGAACGTGTCACAGGTATTGAGGTCAAGATTATTCAAACCGATTTGGACAAGCTGGTTCAGAAAGTCGGCCTTGATTTCAACGCCGGAGCAGGAAAATATGACCTTATTTATGCCGATCCTTATCGGATTCTTTCAAGTTATTCGGATCATCTGGTAGATTTAAAGACATTCAATCAATCTGCGTTGCTTCCTCATATACCTGTCTTAAATGATTTTATCAAGAGCCAATTGACGGTTTTGGGTTATATGGGAAACAAAGAGCATTTATACGCACTTCCTTATGATTCTCCTACGATGGTTCTCGCCTACCGAAAGGATGTTTTTCAAAAATATCGTTCCTTATTTATGAAGGAAATGGGTTACGATTGGACACCGGATGAGGATATGACCTGGGGCCAATATTATGAGGCAGCCCGGTGGATGCAGAAGAAGATTTCTGCCGGCGTCATTAAAGAGGTTGATTATGCGATAGGTCACCAGGCGAGACAACATGACTCATTAATGATTGATTTCACCAATGTACTTGTAGCCTTCGGAGGGAATTATTACGACAATGAAAAGGCCGGAAAACTCGGTGCTCTTAAACCGGGAGCCATGAATCTTACCACACCGGAAGGGATTCAAGCGGCACGATTTTACAAAAAAGTCCTGGACCTTGCAGCGCCAGAAAGCTTGACCTGGGGATGGAAAGGGGTCGCCCGGGCATTTGCTTCAGGTAAGTTGGCAATGTCTCCTCAGTGGCACGAATACTCCGCGATGTTCGAGAATCCAAACCGCTCCAATATAGCCGGAAAAGTAGGTTGGACACTTCTCCCGCGCGGGAAGAACGGCCATGCGAATATGTTTGGCGGAACCGGAATCGCGATTAATCGAGACAGCAGTGAAGAAGAACAAAGAGCTGCTTGGCTGTTCTTGATTTGGGCAACTTCTCCACAAGTGCAATACATGACGCTCAAGTCTGATTATGGAGGTTATACCCCTACTCGACGCTCCATCTATCAATTGCCATTAATAAGGAAAGTAATTAATGGCGAAAGAAAAGGGAGCCCGTTAAGGGACAAGCTTCTTCCCATGTCCGTCGTTTTGCAGGCGTGGAGAAACGAGAACACATATATGCGTCCGAAGGTGCCGGGTTGGTGGAGAATCAATACTTATATTTATACAGAATTAACGAAGATGTTGAGAGATGAGCAAATTCCCGAAAAGACATTGAAGCGTATTGAAGATAAAGTGAACCGTTAAAGGGCCGGTGCGGCTGCAATAAGAAAACGGAGGTGAAAGAGTGTGGCATTGGAAATCGAACTGTCGTCAAGACAACAGGAAATTATTCGTACATTATTGCAAAGCCATGCCCCCCTTTCGCCTCACGATCTTGCCAATCAAATAGACGTTAGTGTCCGAACGGTTCAAAGAGATCTTAAAGAGTTGCAGTCTGTCTTTACAAAATACGGTTTGGCCGTTCAAAAAAACCGGCGGAAAGGCGTATGGGTGGAAGGGCCCGGGAATAAACGCAGACAGTTGGATCACGATCTTTATTTTCAACAAAAGAAAAGGTTGTTTTCCCAGGAGGAACGTCGTTTAGGATTGACTTTTGACTTGTTACTCGGGAATGAAGCGGTTAAGTCCTATTTATTCAGCCGCCGTTATGACGTTACTGAAGCGACAATCAGCTATGATTTGAATGTCCTGGAAGAATGGTTCCCCCATTTTGGGCTTGAATTGGTTCGAAAGCCCGGGCTCGGTGTCTATATTGAAAAACAGGAAGATGCCGTTCGAACAGCGGCTGTTTTTATGATGACCGAACAGCTTTCGGTTGATGAATGGCTGGGTTTCTTTAATACGGGTTCTTTCCCGGCGGAAAATTATTTTACAAAGGAAATCTTAAAGAAGAGCTTGATGATTCAAGAGCTGCCTTATTTGGAAAGAGCGGTCAGGCAAATGTTTTCCTCCCGCGGTATAACTTTTGATGACAGGGACTACGTCCATTTTATTTTGCATGTGCACATTTCTGTTCTTAGAGTGAAAAACGGTTGCTCGATTGAGTCCATTAAGGAACAAACCAATATTTACAGCGATCATGACAAAGAATTAGCTGAAGAGATTGCCGGAATTGTACTGAGATATTTCCATACTGAACTGCCTGAGCGGGAAGTCGTTTACTTGGCATTCAAGGTGCTTATATTAAAGCGAATCAATGATGCGGAAGATGTGCCGGAGCCGTCAACCCGCTTAATTCCGATGGATACGATGATGGCTTTCATTGAAGAGGCCGGAAAGAATCTTGGCGTCTCTCTTTCAGGAGATTCGGTGTTAATGAGTGGTCTTATCAGTCATCTGCAATCGGCTGTTACCCGTATTAACAATGATATGCAGATTCACAATCCATTGTTGGGGAAAATCTCGGAACAGTATAAAGATGTCTTTCAAGCTTGTGAGCAAGCTGTTCCAATATTGGAAAGATCCCTTAAGGTATCGATCCCAAGAGCGGAAATCGGGTATATCACGTTGCATATAGGTTCTGCAGCCATCCGCAGCACCGAAACGCCAATGAAAACGTGCCGGGCCGTAGTCGTTTGTGCCAGCGGGATCGGCACTGGCCGCTTTCTTTCAACAAGGGTCAAGAAGGAACTCCCGGATGTCCAGGTTGTCGATGTGGTTTCAATGATGGCCCTTGCAGACTGGCTGGCCAGCGGTAATTACGTAGATGTGATTATTTCCACCGTGCATTTGCCGTTTTTGGAACAGGATCAAAATGTGGTTACAGTGTCACCGCTCTTGCAGAAAAGAGATATTGAACAAATCGGCACAGCCGTGGAAAGTCTTCGGTTGAAGCAAAGCAGAGATTTACCCGCCGTTCCAAGTAAACAACCGGATACTTCCCGTCTTCTGGCAGTTGCACGGTACGGCGAAGCTATTTCCCAAATTCTCCGTAATCTATTTCTTTATGAAAATGTTGTTTTTACGGATTTAAACCACCTTCTCAATCATTTTAAGACACATGATGTCGTTAAAGACTTTGACCGGTTTATCGAAGATATTAAGGAACGGGAGAGACTGGGCGGCTTCACATGGGGAGCATTGGCCATGCTTCATTCGCGGACAGATAGTGTTTCACAGGTGATGATGGCTCTGTTTCGCTTGAAACGGCCAATCCGGTGGCCGGTTTCCGAAGACGAGTACAATGAGGTTCGAACTTTATTGGTTCTGGCAGCTCCCGCCGGAGCTCCCAGGGAACATGTCGAAATTATTGGCGAGATTAGTTCAGCCTTAATCGAGGAAGATTTCATGGAGAGTTTGGCGAAAGATTCCGAAGGGAAGCTCCGAAAGGCTGTGGAACGGGTATTAACGGGTTCATATATGGAAAAAGCCAATTTGTTCAACGAAAGGACCTAGTCATTATGAGCCGTGTCGGTCGTCTTTTATCCGCAATGATTTATCAGAATATCGGGATATTGATTATTTTGGGCTTGATTCGGGCTTTATTCGGTGTTTATGGCTGGTGGCCGAATGAACAATTCTACCTTCTGTATAATGCGATGGTCCAATATTTGATCCCTGTGCTGCTGGCCTATACAGGGGGGCGGCTTGTCGGCAAGCAAAAAGGCGGAACCTCCGCAGCGATGGTGGTATTCGGGCTATCTGTTGCGAGCAGCGTGCCAATGATTATCGGCGCCATGATCCTGGGCCCGCTTGTCGGTCTTTTGGTCGGCTGGATCAATAAAAAAATGGAGAAGTTCGTTCCTGTCGGGTTTGAATTATTGTTCGTGAATTTATTGATATCTGTGGTTGTCTTAGCGCTTACCTTAATGACTTATTCATTCCTTGGGCAAGCCTTATCTGAAATCATAGAAATCGTTGATCATGCTGTTGAATCGATTATTAGGTCAGGGTGGCTTCCTCTGACAGCTGTTATCATTGAACCGTTAAAAATTATGTTTTTCAATAACTTGTTAAATCACGGTTTACTTGCTCCGCTAGGCATTCAGCAGGCCAAAGATATAGGGAAGTCCATTCTGTTTCTCCTGGAAAGCAATCCGGGGCCGGGCCTGGGAATATTGCTGGCTTACGTTGCCAAAACCACTCAAGAACAAAGGCGGGCAGCCAAATGGTCGTCTGTGATTCATTTCTTTGGCGGCATTCACGAGGTCTATTTTCCGTATGTGATTCGAAAGCCAATTCTTATACTTGCGGTGGTCGCAGGGGGAATGACGGGGACTTTTTTATTTCAGCAGTTCAATGCCGGCCTGGTTTCAGTCAGTTCACCCGGAAGCATTCTGTTTATGGCTTTGTTATCGCCGCCTGATTCATTAGTGGGACTGTTTATTGGGGTGGCGGGATCCTCGCTGATTTCATTCATCTTTGCTTATCCATGTTTGGAATTCCAGGCTGATTCGACCACAACGGAGTCTAAACTAAACGAAATCAAAATGATAAAAGGGCTTGAAAGCATTGATAGTTTGAATGAAGCGGAGGAGCCGAAGATCAAAAGGCCACCGCAGCATTCTGAAATGAAAGCGGCTAAAGCTGATGACGGCCAAGGGGATGCCAATAAATCTTATACCCATAATTCAAAGGGAGCTCAACAGCCTGTGAAATCAATTGTATTTGCTTGTGATGCGGGTATGGGGTCCAGTGCTTTAGGAGCTGCGATATTACGAAAAAAACTGGCGAAAAAGCAAATCGATATTGAAGTTGGGCATTCTTCCATCTATGAAATTCCAGAACATGCGGATTTAGTGATCACTCATGAGAAGTTGACTGAAATGGCCCGAAAACAGATGCCCGATAAACAGCATGTCGCGACAGCGTCTTTTACAAACAATGACTTTTACGATACGCTTTTGACGGAGTTGATTGATGTGGAGAAGCCTGATCAGGGCACGGCTATATCGGCGGGGCAAATCTTGGTGAACGCTGAGGCGGATGACAATTATGAGGCGATACGGTTGATTGGCCGAAGAATGGTTGAGGTGGGGTTTGTACGCGAAGGCTATATCCAAAAAATGATTGAACGTGAGCAGAAATTCTCCACATACATCGGCGAAGGTGTAGCTGTTCCTCATGGCCTTACAGGCGAAAATTCCGACTTGATCCAAAATCCCGGCATTGTTCTGGGAACCTTTCCTGATGGGGTCAAGTTCGATGGCCATACTGCGTATATATTGGTGGGAATAGCCGGTTATGGAGAGAGGCAAGTGAAAATTTTGTCCATGATCGCAAGGTTTATCGAAGAACCGTCTGCCTTAAACCAAATCATTCATGCGAAATCTGTAGAAGAGATCGTGAAAATCGTCAACGAAGCCATGAGACTGGATTCATACATCTAAAGAACCGACCTTACTGGGAGTGGGAGAGAATTGGTCGTTTTCCATTTGCGTATTGATGTTCCTCACGGATTGCATTTGCGGCCGGCGTCCAGGATCATCACCATTATAAAAAACAGACAATCAAGCGTTAAGATGAAGTACAAAGAGAAAGAGGTCAGGGTTTCCGAACTGAGCCATCTCCTGAAAATGGGGATCAATGAAGGGGGAGTCATCACTCTGACTGTTGATGGGCCGGATGAAGAGGAAACAGCCGAAGCCATCATGAACTGTATAAAGAAGTAAGGAGGGCCTGATGCTTCCAGGCCCAGTAATTATTTTCCGTTTTGTTTTTTCAGATAATCAGCAAGGCCCATGGCGCATACTTCAAAATCAAGCTTCAGTATATTGTAAACCGGATGGTCGTCAGGAATATTCTGTGTTTGTAAATAAGACGATACCTTGGCGCGAAGGCGCTTTACGATCCCATTCACACCTTCCCCCCGGGCCAATGATTGTTCACCGGCTTCAACAAAACGTGGAATCCATTCCGATACTTGTTCGTAAACGGCTTCCGGGTCAGTGGATTCACCGAAATGCCCGAAGTAAATCCGATCCGCCTTAATCCTGCGAAAGCGTTCGATTGAATCCAGCATTGCATCGGGGTCAAATTGATTCGGGGAAGTGGTCGGCAGATAGAAAGTCAGGCCGTGATCCTGGGTTTGGTGATAGCGGACACCTGACGTATCCCCGGTGAAAATGCCATTGCTTACAGAATCATGGATGCCGAAGTGATGTTTGGCATGACCAGGCGTGTTATAAAAGGTTAGTGTGCAGTCCGGTCCGATGGTTAAGGTGTCACCGTCTTCTTTCGTCATTAATCGGTCCTCGGGAATCGGGAGAATCGGGTCAAACAATTCGTCAAATTGTTCTCCATATACCTGCCGGGCACCGGCAATCAGTTTACTCGGATCCGCCAAATGGCGCTTTCCGCGCGGGTGAACCACAACTGTGGCATTCGGACATTCCTTCAGGAATAGTCCCGCCCCTCCGGCGTGATCAAGATGAATATGGGTTAAAACAATATATTTAATATCGGCCGGGCTATGTCCCAGGTCCTTTAACCCCTCAAGCACATAAGGCACAGATGGACTGGGACCTGTTTCAATCAACGTCAGTTGCTCTTCCTCCAACACATATGTACCGGTTCTCCCCGGCATGTTCAGGTCAAATCCGTCAATCAAATGAATGCGGTTTTCGAGATCAATCGGTTTGTTTCGATTCAATAAGTTCACCCCACAGTCGTTGTTATTTTCTATTTTACAGGAAATTTCAATCCTTGTAATCAGCCAGCTTTCGGCTGTGATAGAATAGATTCAGAGGTGAGAAAGATGGCGGTCATCACACGCATTGCGGTTCAGAAGAAAAACAAGGGGCGGTTTAACATTTTCCTTGACCGCGGCCACGGAGAAGAGTTCGGTTTCGGCGTGAGTGAGGATGTGCTAGTGGCCTTTGCGCTAAGCAAAGGGCAGGAAATTGATGAGGCGGAACTGAAAAAAATTATTTTTGAAGATGAGATCAAAGTGGCTTTCAATCTTGCCCTCAATTACCTGTCCTATCGAATGCGTTCGGTTAAGGAAATCAAGGATTATCTGCGGAAAAAGGAAACCGTGCCTGAAGTGATTGACAAGGTTCTTGAGCGGCTTGAACATCATCAATATATTGATGATCGTGAGTTTGCGAAATCTTTTGTTCGAAGCCGGAAACGCTCGTCCACCAAAGGCCCCGGTGCCATCTATCAGGAACTTCGACAAAAAGGAGTGGCCGAAGGAGAAATTATGTTGGCGCTTGAAGAATATCCTCCTGAAGAGCAAGCCGATACTGCCGTGAAATTCGCTGCCAAACAGAGCAGGCAGCACCGAAAGAAATCCAATGCGGATATGAAGCGGTCTATTGCACAAACTCTCGCGGGAAAAGGATTTGACCGCGAGGTCATTGATTTGGCGTTAAATGAAGCCGAGCTTGAGAAAGATGATGATGAGGAATGGGATGCGCTGGTGATTCAGGCCGAGAAGGCGCATCGCAAATACAGCAAATATGAAGGCTGGGAATACGAACAGCGAATGAAGCAATATTTGTACCGGAAAGGCTTTCCCTTTTCGTTGATTGATCAATATTTGGCAGGGCGAGAGTAATGAGACTTTCGTCCTGTTTTTCTTTTTGGGATGGGTGGAGAACTTCTTTTTTAATGGGTGTTTAGACCTATTTTTAAACTATGAAACTAATTTGTGAAAATCTTCTGCTATACTAGATTCGATAAATTTAACCGGAGGGGGAAAAAATATGCTTCGACATTTACGTAAAGTGTTGACGGTTCTGGGAGCGGTTCTTTTATTGGCTGCTTCTCCGGCTTTTGCCGCGGGTAAGGGAAACGGCCATCATCCAAATGACAATTGGAAACATCGGTATATCCCTGTACAGATTCTCGGTATCAATGATTTTCACGGGAACTTGAACAAATATCGTACGATCAATGGGAAAGAGGTTGGCGGTGCTGCCTATTTGGCTGCTTATCTGAAGGAATACGAAAGCCGGAACAAGAACACGCTTCTTGTTCATGCCGGGGACGCTGTTGGCGCGAGCCCCCCGATTTCAGCATTGTTGCAAGACGAACCGACGATTGAAATTTTGAACAAACTCGGTTTTGATGTCGGGACCGTCGGGAACCATGAGTTCGACGAAGGTGTTGCGGAAATGCTCCGCCTGATTAACGGAGGCTACAATGAGAAAACCGGTGATTTCGAAGGTGCGAATTTCCCATATACTGTTGCCAATGTTGTTGATTCGGAAACCGGTGATTATATCCTGCCCCCTTATGTGATCAAGAAAGTTAACGGTATGCCGGTCGGTTTCATTGGTGTTGTTACGACGGAAACTCCAAAGATTGTTTCGCCGGGCGGCACAGCGGGTGTGTCCTTCCTTGATGAGGCTGCCTCTATTAATAAAGCGGCTGCTGAATTGCAGGAGCAAGGAGTTGAAACGATCGTTGTGTTGGCTCACGTATCAGCCTCTTCCGATTTGGACGGCTCGAATCCCGGGGGCAAGGCAACGGAGATTGCAAAAAAAATTGATGATGAAGTCGACGTGATTTTTGCCGGTCACAACAACCACTACACGAATACAGTGGTTGACGGGAAATTGATCATGGAAACCTATTCTTATGGAACATCAATTGCCGATGTGGATTTGATGATCGATCCGAGGACCAAAGACGTTGCAGCTAAGGAAGGTCAGATCATTCTGACCGCCCATGAAGGGGTTCAGCCTGATCCCGAGATCAAACAAATGGTTGAAAATTATAAGGAGCAGTCTGCTGAACTTGTCAATCGGGTAGTTGGTTATGCGGCTGAAGACCTCACAATTGCCAATTCAAGGATCGGGGAATCGGAGTTGGGCGATTTAATCGCAGATTCTCACCGTGCAGCGATGGGATCAGATTTTGCGTTCATGAACGAAGGCGGCATTCGTGTTGATGTTCTTGAGAAGGGCGAAATCACCTGGGGAGAACTTTACGCGATTCAACCATTCGGAAACCAGCTGATTGAGAAGACGTTTACCGGGGCGCAGATCAAGGCTATTCTGGAGCAACAATCGAATGCGATCAGCATGTTGCAAATTTCAGGATTGCATTACACGTGGAATCCAAGCAACCCAGCGGGAGAAAAAGTTGTCAGTCTGACCTTCCCTGATGGAACTCCGATTGAAATGGATGAGAAATATACTGTGGCGGCAAATGGATTTCTTGCGGCAGGTGGAGACGGCTATTCTGTTTTTGAAGAAGGAACCAACGTTGTCCAGGGCCCGATCGACCTGGAAGCAACGGTTAACTATATTGAGGCGATGTCTGAGCCGATTTCTCAAGACATTGAAGGCCGTATCACGGTGAAGTAAAAATGAAGACAGGCACCGGGCGTACATTATAGCGCCTGGTGCTCTTTTTATTGAAAAAATCCTTGGTTTGTACGATAATTTTCATCGAAGCCTGTCAATGGAGGGCAAATGATAATGGAAAAACGTTTTAGTGAAATGACGGAACAGGAATTGCAACATGAGATTGCGGCCTTGTCCGAGAAAGCGAGAAAGGCTGAGCAGCTCGGGATTGTAAATGAATACGCCGTGCTTGAGCGGAAAATCACAATGGCAAAGTCGTATTTGATAAACCCGAACGATTTCAAGCCAGGCGAGGTATATGAAATTGAAGGGGATCCCGGTTCAACCTTTGAAATATCCTTCATGAACGGAACGTTTGCATGGGGATACCGGAACGGAAGTAAAGAAGAGAAAGCTTTCCCGATTTCAATGTTGAAATAATATTTTTGAACCAAATGAAAAAATGGGCCAACTTTGGATGAAGCCTGGAATTCATTTCACGGAAATTACAATAATAGCACCAAAACGGCTATTAAAAAAAGAAGCAGGCTCGGAGCCTGCCTCTTTCTGTTAGGTTCTTTTTCGTGTCTGAATTTCGATGACATAGTTACGCCGGTTTTGCTGGGTTTCACCGTTGACTTGGCGAAATGCGTGTTTCGGGTTGGCACGTGGCGACTGAAACGGGTCTTCATATCCTGGGCCGTGCTTTTGTCTATTCACAGAGACACCTCCCGAAGGATTTGTTCCGTTTTCTTTACCCTTTTCGATGATCAACCTGATTTGATGAATGCATTCGCTCCCGCGGGCGCTCCTTGATTTGCCCATTTGGGCGTTGCGATGTGAATTCTTCTTTCGCCCGCGGTTCACCATTTAAAGAAATTCGATTAGGAAAGCCTTTGGCTTTATTCCGCATTGGTGATCCCCTCTTTTCTAACCGGTTACCTATAGTATGGTAAGAGGGAAGGCCGCAAATGCACGTAAACAAATGGAAGTCGTTACCCGTTTAAATTCGTAGCCGGTTTCAGCTTCTTTTGTAATTTGTCTTCACTGTGGACCCATCCTGTAAATGAACTGACTATATGCTGTTCACGGTCAATGAGGACAATGGCTACAAACGGATAATGTCCGTCTTTGTCCCTGTAACGCAAATCAATGAATCGAACTTCATCGTAATGCGGGTATTCTGTCTTTTCCCACCGGAAAATCGGGGAAAAGGCAAGAAAAGCCTTTACATTTTCATCTTGTTGGACCGTCCGAAGTACTGGCGTGTCCGGTAAGGGTTGACGTTTATAGGTGTCGAATACGATAATGCCGTTTCGGCTGGCTTCTGCTACGTGAAATTGCTCCGGTGTCTGGATGGAAATATGCCAACGGTTCCAACGGAAGTTAGGTGAAACGTTGACGTATTCAGCATCGGGAACTTCGGCTTTAATTTGTTCCATTAACCGATTATGGACAAATATCCGCCAAATGTAGTAAAAGAACAATATGATATACACGGTCAAAAACGTAAAACCCGGGGGCCCGAGTCCGAAGAACCACACAGCAATTCCTGCAGCGTGGGTGAAAAAGATAACCGGGTCGAAAATATTGATAATCCCTAGCGCTATCCATTTGTTGGAAAACGGACGGAGGGCTTGAGTACCGTAAGCATTGAAAATATCAACGAACACGTGAAGAACAACCGCAGCAAAAGTCCATAGCCAGAGATGCAGGCCTTCGGCATTCGGGATGAATATCGAGATCGCCCCGACAATGGCCAGCGGCCAAATCAGCATGGCGGGTATAGAGTGCGAAGTGCCACGGTGTTGGCGAATATAGGTTGCATTATTCTTTAACTTGAAAATCGTATCGAAATCAGGCACCAGAGAACCGATCAAGGTGCCAGTGAGAACCGCCTCGGCTGTTACGGGAGACTGAGCGACAACCGGGTCAAGCAAGGCAAACCCGCCAAGGCCAATTCCCATGACAACGTGTGTACCTGTGTCCATGTCAGATTTTCCTCCTTGTAACGAAAAAGCCGGAGATCTGGGCCGGAAACCTGATATGAGCGGTTCTAAAAAGAGTAAGGCTGCAAGCTGGTCAGGGTAATTCCCAAATCCTGCTTCCGGCTCCTGATCTGTGACAACTGGCTTGATGAAGAGATTATTTTATTTATATGAGAATTCATTAATGCTCGTTTAGCACAACCGCCTTCAGACCGAATGCGATTGGAGAGTTTGTTCTATTCTAACACGATGGAGGCATGAACAGTGAAACATTATGCACACGAATCCCTAAATAAGGAAGGGTTTCAAAATAATCTCATTAATTGGTTCGAATCCGAACATCGAGATTTGCCATGGAGAAAAGACCAGGACCCCTACAAAATATGGGTATCAGAGGTCATGCTCCAACAAACCCGTGTAGACACAGTTATTCCCTATTTCGAGCAATTTATAAACCGGTTTCCGACAGTGGAGGCGCTTGCCGAAGCGGATGAAGAATCCGTTTTGAAAAGCTGGGAAGGGCTCGGTTATTATTCACGAGCGCGGAACCTCCAGCAAGGCGTTCAGGAAGTTCATGATAAATATAACGCGAAAGTGCCTGATAACAAACAGGAAATCTCCAGCCTGAAAGGTGTCGGGCCGTATACGGCGGGAGCTATTTTGAGCATTGCCTACGGAAAAGCTGAGCCGGCGGTAGATGGAAATGTCATGCGCGTATTGTCAAGGATTCTGTTAATCGAAGATGATATAGCGAAACCGAAAACGCGGAAACAGTTTGAAGAAATCGCTGCGGCATTAATTCCTGAAGGAAAGACATCCGAGTTTAATCAAGGCCTGATGGAACTGGGGGCTATTGTCTGCACACCAAAGTCGCCAAAGTGCCTGCTTTGTCCAGTACAAGAACATTGCCAGGCGTTTGCCAAGGGGCGCGAGGATGAACTTCCAATTAAATCAAGGAAGAAACCTCCTAAAGTGGTTCCAATGGCAGTGGCTGTTGTGATGAATGAAAAGGAGGAAGTATTGATTCACCGCAGGCCGCAGCAAGGACTGTTGGCGGGAATGTGGGAATTCCCCGGATTTGAGGTTTTGCCCCCCGATAATAAGAAGGAGCAATTGTCAAAACAGCTAAAGGAAATTTACAAAGTCGAAGCAGATCTTGACAAACGGCTTCGCAACATTCAACATGTGTTTACTCATTTGAAATGGGAATTGGCGGTTTATCAAGGAATGGTTACCCGGCCTGTTTCGGAACACAATGAGTTGAAATTCGTTTCCATTGATGAGCTGTCAGATCTTCCGTTTCCGGTTTCACACCAAAAAATCATTCATATGATCCAAGAAGGGATGGAAGGACATTGAGGATTCACGGGATCGAAGTCAAAGGAAGTGAAGTTGACCGGAAAACGCGTTGTAAACACTATAAAACGGAGCAAGACATTATTGCCATCAAATTTTCCTGTTGCGGAATATACTATCCGTGTTACCAATGCCATGAGGCGCATTCTGATCATCCCGCCAGGCCGTGGAACAAAGAGTCCTTTAATGAAAAAGCGGTTCTATGCGGGAATTGCGGCCAAGAGCTCACAATAATGCAATATTTGCATGCCCATTCATCCTGTCCCTATTGCCATGCTGATTTTAATCCAGGTTGCAGGAACCATCGGCATTTATATTTTCAAGTGTGATTTTGTCAGGGCGTAACTTTTTTCGAATTCCATCACATAAATCTACAGATCGCTGGACACATTAAGGGCTGTGGAGGTGATAATGATGGCTAATCGCAAACAACAGCAACAAAATCCTGCTTCTGCTACGAATGCTCAAGAGGTTCGCAAGCAAAACGCTCAGTCGGCTCAAGGCCAGACTCAGCAAGCTCAGAACCAAGCTGGTCAATTTGGCAAAACTGAATTTGCGAGCGAAACCAACGCTCAACAAGTTCAGCAACAAAACCAGCAGTCCCAGCAGAAGAAGCAACAAAGTTCCAGCCAAAGACCACAACAATAACATCACCACACCACAGCTCCTTACCCCATGTCGGGTGGGGAGCCTTTTTTGTTAGTACTACACGAACATTTCTTTTGTTAGAGTCTTTTCACAAGCGTATAATAAAGATGAATCCGAAATGAAGGACAGATGAAACAATGGAAAATGTAGGACTCGTTCTTGAGGGCGGGGGCATGCGAGGAGTCTACACCGCAGGGGTATTGGAATTTTTCATGGAACATAATCTGTTTTTCCCATACAATATTGGTGTTTCCGCAGGTGCGGGGATCGCCAGTTCGTATATATCCAGGCAAAAAGGAAGAAACAGAAAAGTTAATGTTGAATATGCCTCTCATCCGGGGTATGTCTCATTCAAAAATTGGTTATTGCGGCGCGGCCTATTCGGGATGGACCTGATCTTCGACAAGATTCCCAATGAATTGGTTCCGTTTGATTTTGGTACGTTTCGCAATGCAAAAGAGCGTTTTGTTGTGGGGACAACGGACTGTCGTACGGGACAAGCTGTTTATTATGATAAAGATCAATACGGCAGTAAGGACTTTCTTAAGGTGCTCAGGGCATCCAGTTCTTTGCCATTTATGGCTCCGATAATTGAATTCGAAGGAAAATCACTCTTGGACGGGGGGATTACGGATCCGATTCCCGTCAAGAAATCCGAGGCAGATGGCAATGATAAGAATGTACTTGTTTTGACCAGAGCCGATGGCTATCTGAAAAGTAAGCTTCGCTTAAAATGGTTGTTGAATCGGAAATATCCCCAATATCAGGGGTTGGTAGAGGCCATGCAGAAGCGTTATTACGTATATAACGAAACGGCTGAATACATCGAACAACAACAAAAAGCCGGTAAAGCATTCATCATCAAGCCGTCCCGGGAACCCGAGGTTCGCCGGGTTGAGCGAAATCCAAAGAAGTTACTGGGACTGTACAGGCATGGTTATGAGGATGCCCGAAACTTGTACCCACAGCTGAAGAAGTGGCTCGGGACATAAGCTTTTTCGCTGGGATTCTAACAGATAAGAGTTATAATGTGACTAAGGAAAGGTGAGCCGTAATGGGGTTTCCGCACACTGGAGAGAAAATCGAAATTCAAAGTTACAAACACGACGGGACTTTGCACCGAACGTGGGAGGAAACAACAATTTTGAAGGGAACGCCCTCAGTGGTGATCGGAGGCAATGACAGGATCATTGTAACGGAGTCAGACGGCCGGCAATGGCGTACACGGGAGCCGGCAATTGTTTATTTCAGCTCTCATAAATGGTTCAATATCATTTGCATGATTCGTGAAGACGGAACTCATTACTATTGTAACCTGGGTTCGCCGTTCACTTGGGATGAAGAGGCGCTGAAGTACATCGATTATGATCTTGATGTCAAAGTGTTTCCCGACAAGTCCTATAAGTTGCTTGATGAAGATGAGTACTCCTGGCACAGACGGAAAATGAATTATCCGCAGAAACTGGATCGGATTTTGCGTTATCATGTTGATGAATTAATTTCGTGGGTGGAGAACAGGACAGGACCTTTCCAACAGGAGTTTGTTGACAGGTGGTACAAACGATTCCGGGAGTATCAATAATAAGTTCGCTGGACTTGTTGAAAATTGTTTTCAACAGGTTTTTTACCGTGACCAGCAGATGTATTCAATTTCGTTTTTTCGTTTTAACGTACAAAAATAAAACGCCGTGGCACACAATCAGGTAAATGATGTTGCTAATTTTTGGCGCAAGCCAAGTTTTGTTTAATGCGGCATTTGGAAGAGGGGTGAATGGACTGCAAAGCATCAAACGATACATGGCTTTTGTTAAGCCTTACACGAAACAAATTATTGTAACGATTTTTATCGGCATTTTGAAGTTTGGAATTCCACTGTTGTTGCCGTTAATTCTGAAGTATGTTGTGGACGACGTAATTAATGCTGATAATCTATCCACCGATGAAAAACTGTCGAAATTGTACTGGGTTATCGGGGGCGCGTTTTTTGTGTTTTTCGTTTTGCGTCCACCTGTTGAATACTACCGGCAATATTTTGCCCAATGGACAGGAAACAAGATTTTATATGACATTCGCGATTATTTATTTACTCATATTCAACGCCTCAGCTTGAAATACTACGCCAACACGAAGGTCGGCGAGGTGATTTCAAGAGTTGTCAATGATGTCGAACAAACGAAGACCTTTGTGATGACGGGTCTAATGAATATTTGGATCGATATGATCACGATTGCTATCGCAGTTGTCATTATGGCGTTTATGAATGTTTGGTTGACGGTGGTCGCAATCGTTCTGTTCCCGTTGTATGGTTTTGCGGTGAAATATTTCTTCGGCAGGCTTCGCAGTTTGACGAAGAAACGTTCTCAGGCACTTGCGGAAGTGCAAGGGCATCTGCATGAGCGTGTTCAAGGAATAAATGTAATTCGCAGCTTTGCTCTGGAAGATTACGAACAGAAGCAATTTGGTCGTCGCAACAATAATTTCCTGACGAAAGCATTGGATCATACATCATGGAATGCCAAGACATTCGCGGTTGTTAACACCATAACCGATCTGGCGCCCTTGTTGGTGCTGGCTTTTTCAGCGTATCTTGTATTGACAGCCGATCTGACTGTCGGTACAATGGTGGCTTTTTTCGGTTATATGGAAAGGGTGTACGGACCGCTCCGGCGTATCATGACGTCCTCTACAGCTTTAATTCAGTCGATCGCATCAATGGATCGGGTATTTGAATTTGCCGATGAGAGATATGATATTGAAGATGGGCCGGAGGCAAAGGAATTAACAAGGGTCGATGGAGATATTGAGTTCGAACATGTGGACTTTCAATATAATGATGATGAATTGCCGGTGCTGAAGGATGTTTCTCTTGATGTCAATGCTGGGGAGACGGTGGCGCTTGTCGGCATGAGCGGCGGGGGGAAAACATCGCTTGTGAATTTGATCCCGCGATTTTATGATGTTACGGGTGGAAGAATTCTGTTAGATCAAGAGGACATACGAACATATAAAGCCCGCAGCCTTCGCGACAAGATCGGCATCGTCCTCCAGGACAATATCCTGTTTAGTGAATCAGTGAAAGACAATATTCTGATGGGTAATCCTGACGCTACGGATGAAGATGTCGTACAGGCGGCTAAGGCCGCTAATGCTCATGGCTTTATTACAGGTCTGCCTCAAGGCTATGACACTATGGTTGGAGAGCGGGGGGTTAAGTTATCAGGCGGCCAGAAACAACGGGTCGCCATTGCAAGGGTCTTCCTAAAGAACCCTCCGATTTTGATACTGGATGAGGCCACCTCCGCACTCGACCTCGAAAGCGAGCATTTGATTCAGGAGGCTCTTGAAGAATTGGCTCGGGACCGGACAACCTTTATTGTGGCTCACAGATTGGCGACGATCACCCATGCGGACCGTATTGTGGTGATTGAAGAAGGCCGTATTACGGAAATGGGCAGCCATCAGACTTTGATGAACCGGCGGGGGAGCTACTATAATTTGTTCCAAGTGCAACAACTGAGTCAATAGGGAAAAAAGAATGAATTTGTTTTATAAGGCGAAGGGTCTATCCCTTCGCTTTTTTAGTTCTTTGGAACTACAAAAGACGGTGAGTAGTATAGTAAGTGAGAACTAAATTAATACTATTTTTTCAATTTATATTTTTTGCCATTGAATAAACAAATGATAAATGTAATAATAACGTAACAGACGATGGCCGTCCTTGTTTTATCTGAAATTTACGGCATTGTTCTGTAAGCACCATAGATATACTTAATGGGGAAGGGGTGACGAAATGACCGATTCCGTCCTTGAGGTGAAGGGCCTGAAAACATCTTTTTTTACAGACGATGGAGAAGTACCCGCTGTGGATAACATTGATTTCCATGTTGCTCCGGGAGAAATCCTCGGAATTGTGGGTGAATCGGGTTGCGGGAAAAGTGTAACATCGCTTTCGGTTATGGGGCTCGTCCCTTCACCGGGGAAAGTCGTCGGTGGAAACATTCGTTTCAAAGACGAGGAATTGACAAAGGCCTCAGAAAGAAGGATGAGGCAAATACGCGGAAATGAAGTCGCGATGATTTTCCAGGAACCAATGACTTCATTGAATCCGGTCTTCACAATAGGGGAGCAGCTAATTGAAGGCATACGCCTGCACAATAAGGTGTCCAAAAAAGAGGCGAGAAAACAAGCGGTCAATATTTTGAAAACGGTTGGTTTGCCACGGGCTGAAAAACTTGTAGAAGAGTATCCCCATCAATTGTCCGGGGGAATGCGTCAACGGGTAATGATCGCTATGGCAATGGTTTGCGAGCCAGAGGTGCTCATTGCCGACGAGCCAACGACAGCGCTGGATGTTACGATTCAGGCTCAAATTCTTGATTTGATGAAACGCCTGAACAACGAACTCAATACTTCCATTATTTTGATCACACATGATCTTGGTGTGGTAGCCGAAGTGTGTGATCGGCTTGTTGTCATGTATGCAGGTAAAGTAGTGGAGGAAGGAACGACTCGTTCGATTTTCAAAAACCCGCAACATCCGTATACGGAAGGGCTGATTAAATCGGTTCCCGATATGCGTATGAAGAAAGACCGGCTTTATTCAATTCCGGGAAACGTGCCGAAACCCGGAACGTTGAAACAAGGGTGTCACTTTGCTCCGAGATGCCGGTATGCGTTTGACCGTTGTACGGCCGAAAATCCGCAGTTATTTGAAGCCGAGGATGGCCATAAGGTGCGTTGTTTTCTGCGTGAAGAAGGAAGGGAGCCGGAGAATGAGCGAAACCTTGTTGAAAGTTAACGAAATCAAGAAATATTTCCCGATAACAGGGGGAGTGTTCGGCCGAACCATCGGAGAGGTGAAAGCTGTTGACGGTGTCAGTTTTTCCTTGAAGAAGGGAGAGACCCTCGGCCTTGTGGGGGAATCAGGTTGCGGAAAATCAACAACGGGGCGAATGTTACTTAGATTAATAGAACCCAGTGACGGGTCTGTTGAATTTGAAGACGTTGATTTAACGAATCTATCGAATAGCAAAATGCGAAAGGTTCTCAGGGATATGCAAATGGTGTTTCAGGATCCGTTCGCTTCCCTTAATCCTCGTCACACTGTTGAAAAAATCATAGAAGAACCCTTAAAGGTACACGGGCTCGGAAATGCCAGAGAGCGAAAGAATAAGGTGTACGAGTTGCTTGAAACCGTAGGTTTAAGCAGCTATCATGCCAAACGTTATCCTCATCAATTCAGCGGCGGTCAACGCCAAAGAATCGGTATTGCGCGTGCACTGGCAGTCAGGCCGAAGCTCATTGTCGCTGACGAACCGGTTTCCGCTCTTGACGTTTCTATTCAATCACAGGTGCTGAATTTGTTGAAAGATTTACAAGATGAATTTGATCTTACGTATATTTTCATCGCACATGATTTGGGCGTTGTCCGGCATATCAGTGATCGAGTCGGTGTTATGTACCTGGGGCGTCTTGTGGAAATGTCCGAGAGTGAACACGTCTATGAAAATCCTAAACATCCATATACACAGGCTTTACTCTCGTCCATTCCGGTTCCCGATCCGGATTATAAGAATAATCGGACAGTATTGGAAGGCGATGTGCCAAGCCCGGCCGACCCACCGAAAGGCTGTGCCTTTCACACTAGATGCCCTATGGCCATGGACATATGCAAAGAAGTTCGTCCCGAGTGGCTGGAGGATGAACCGGGTCACTATGTTGCTTGTCATTTATTTGGAAATGATAAGTAAATATAGATTGTAAGGAAAAGACCATATAAATAATCAGGAGGGGACAAATTGAAAAAGACATTTCTGTTCTTGATCTCAATGTTGATGATGTTTTCAATCATCCTGGCCGGCTGCGGCGGTTCAGAAGAATCAAGCGGCGGCAATACCGACAATTCAGGTGGATCAGACAGCTCGGGAGGAAATTCACAGGATACGCTTGTATTCGGTAAAGGCTCCGATGCTGTTTCACTTGATCCTGCAACAGTTACAGGCGGACCGTCTTTTGCCGTTACGAAGAACATTTATGAAACGCTTGTGAACTTTAATTACAAGGAACAAAGCACTGAAGTAGTAAACACAGGATTAGCAAAAGACTGGGAGATTTCCGATGATGGCACAGTATATACTTTCACACTGAGAGAAGGCGTCAAGTTTCAAAACGGCGAGAAATTCACCGCTGATGCTGTAGTCTTTAATTTCAATCGTTGGAAAAATGGGGAAGGGGAATTCCCTTATTATCCGTCAATGTTCGGCGGTTACGGAGACAAGAGTGTCATCAAGAGTGTTGAAGCGGTGGATGATTATACCGTTAAATTCACATTGGATCGACCGCTTGCTCCGTTTTTGAAAGATTTGGCGATGTCGCCGTTTGCGATTGCCAGCCCGAAAGCCATTCAGAAATATGGCGAGGATTTCGGGAAGCATCCTGTAGGAACCGGGCCATTTAAATTCGTGGAATGGAAACCGAACAATACAATTACTCTTGAAAAATACGAAGATTATTGGAATGAAGAGCTTCCGAAATTGAACCGAGTGATCTTCAAGGTCATCAAAAGCAACCGGGCTCGTTTAACAGCTCTTGAAAACGGTGAAATTGACCTGATGCTGGGTCTCAATCCGAGTGATATTAAAGAAGTGAAAGGCAAAAAAGGCCTTCAAGTCTTTTACCGTCCGCCTCTTAATATCGGTTATCTTGGTTTGACTGTAACAAGGAAGCCGTTTGGTAACCCGAAGGTACGCAGAGCCATGAACTATGCGATTAATAAGAAGGAAATCGTCGAAGCTTTCTATGCTGACCAAGCTAAGGTGGCAGTCAGTCCGCTTCCACCGACAATTGCCGGATTTAATGCAAATCTGGATCCGTATGAATACAATCCGGAGAAAGCGAAGCAATTGTTGGCCGAAGCTGGATATCCCGATGGATTCAAAATGGAATTGTGGGCAATGCCTGTACCGCGCCCATATATGCCAAACGGGAAGAAAATTGCACAGGCGATGCAGGCTGATTTGAAAAAAGTCGGAATCGACGCCAAGATTGTCAGCTATGACTGGGCAACGTATTTAGAGAAAGCAAGTAAAGGAGAAGCCGATGCCTTCCTGCTTGGATGGACTTCCGACAACGGCGATGCGGATAATGTTCTCTACACACTGCTTTCAAGTGATGCTATCGGTTCCAACAACTATACGTATTACAGCAACAAAGAACTTGATAAGGTCTTGAAGAAAGCACAAAAGGTTACCGATCCGAAAAAACGCCAGGAGCTTTACAAAAAGGCGCAAGAAATTATTCATAAGGACGCGCCGTGGGTTCCGATCGTTCACTCGACACCGGCCTTGGCGGGCGATGCTAACCTTGCTGGCTTCAAGCCGCATCCGACCGGTTCCGATCGCTTGGCGAGAGTCTATTTCAAATAAAAAAGTGAAGGTCGGAGGGGAGTGGGAAACTACCCTCCTCCTTTCTTTCAATTTTTTTGGCGAAGGTTGAGGTGAGGGCACGATGGTTTCATATACAATCCGACGTTTTTTCATGTTGATTCCAGTATTGTTGGGCATGTCGCTTATTGTCTTTTTCATGATTCGGATGATTCCCGGCGATCCGGCGCGGGTCATTCTGGGACAGACAGCGACCGAGGA
>DASVCO010000285.1:0-8074 GCA_036381575.1 Caryophanales bacterium | reverse complement strand
TCTAATTACGGAAATCAAACAGGGCGGCAAACATCTATGAATTTAAAATTATCATATCATATTCTCTCGGACCGGTCTATCTCCGAAAATCCACAAACTACATTCCAGCTTTACCGGAACCCGAAAAAAAAGTGATGACAGTTTCAGTAACGGATTTCAGATCATCAACCACTCCCTCGTAAACAACGGCTTGGTTCAAATAAGGTGCAATATAATCAAACCGTAATAATACTTGTGCTGCCAACAGAAATATCAACTGAACAAGAATAGCTTTCTTTAACCATTTTTCAACGAATTTTACAAAATCGTTCATTATTACGCCTCCTCCTCTTCCATAGTTTACCGGAGGCTTATGATCTTTATACTACCTTGCAGTGTGTTTCCTTTTTCTCAACAATTCCCGATCAAAGCAATAACGGATAATCTGTTGCTGTTCACTGTTTTTAATAGAGGTAAATTCCAAAGAAGCGAGTTCAGCGGATTCCTTCCGGTGCGCAAAAATACGAATCACCTTACACGCCAAGGAAAGATAGCTCGGTTTACCTGACCTCATTGGAAGGACAACCCAACAGCGCAATCCCATATTTTCCTTTAAACCATGATTTTTCGGCAACCGGATTGCCATTCCTCCTCCGCTTAAATCAAAGCTCGTTGTTGTAAAAGCGGAGAAACGCTCTTCGATTGGATGAACTGCAACATCAACAGAATCTGAAATTCGCACGAATTCCCTACGCTGAAGCCGGGTGAATTGACTTTTATCAGGACATTCCAAAACGAGCATCGGTACACGCCCCAGCTTACGCCCCTTAACGGTTGCCTCAAAAGTGTAAGCAGTATTGTCCCCTTCTGTGAAAAATACACTAACAACCGTCCCTTCTTCCAGAAGGCTCGTCCGCCTGGTATTCATTTTTACCGGCAAATCGATGAACAGTAACTCGTTTTGTTCCTCGACAACCCGGCTGCGGTATTTTTCTTCCGAGACATCCAAAAAAAGTGTGGTACCGATTTTCACAAAAAATCCCTCCCCCTCGTTTATTATCTCACGAATCAGACAAATCTGCCATGACAACTTTTGGCACAAAAAAGAAGAAACTGTCGAATAATCTCCGACAGCTTCCTTATCCTTACGCCGACCGATAGATCGGGCGTGGATTCTGTAATTTTTTGACCTTTTCTTCACTTCCCGTATTGGCATTGACAAAGATGCGATAAGTATCGTTTTTAATTGTCCCCAACACTTCATAACAAAGGACTTCTTTTCCAAGATCGTTCGTGACAACCGCCTTCCGGACGATTTTGACGTCTACATTTTCATTAAGGCTTTTTAGAGCCTGTTTTTGACTGAGCTGCGGTTTCTTGATTTCTCGCTCCCTGTTGAAAGCAACAAAATCAGTAGCGTCATACCCTACAACTCGCCCCTTATCCAGCGACACTTTCAGGCGGATGGATTCAGGATAAATCCGAACCCCGTCTTGTTTCTTTACAAAAGTAAATGAACCAGTATCATCATATTGAGCGCTCTGCGCAATAGTCATATTTGCTTTGCCGTGATTCTTGAGGAATTTTGTCGCGATCATTTCCGCCTTGTGCAAGCTGATTTTCGCCTTGCCGGTTTGGCGATCCTGAATCATCCACAGCGGATGCCCGCCAATTTTCGTAATATCCATTTGGATGGTCGAGTCGGTTTCCGGTCTTTTCATAGAAACGCTGTATACCGCATAGCCGGAATTCTTTCCGGAGGACCGGACCTTAACTTCAACGTCCTGATTGATTCCAATGAATCTCTTGGCAATTTGTTTCGCTTCTTGCTTTGAAATCTTTTCCCCTTTTAAATTCCTGAACTTTCCTTCTCTGTTCCTGGCCATTTCGGTTACTTCCGGGCCCCAGTTGATCCCGTCATAACCTTGAACTTTTTTATCGACGGTCCTCAGCCCGTCAATTACGGAATTATCCATCGGTTCTTCACCGGACGCCAGTGCCATTTTCACATCCATCCAACGAAGATCGTTTTTCATAATAATCGCCTGGACGCGGCGTAACTGGTGTTCAATTTCCGATGAACGTTTGTAAAGGCTCTCCAACGTCTGGTATTCATTTTCTGTCAAAGGCTTGTTGCTTAAATTCCGGGTCGAGACCCTGTAACTGAACTCGCCAATGTTCGAAAGAAATTCTTCTGTATCGTTAAAAGGCATCAAAGTCAGCGGTAACTTCCCCACCTCGCCGTGCGCCGCCGTTGACAAACGCCATACCTGAGCTAATGCAGGCGAAAGGGTTTGTTTCGAACTCATCGCAAGTGTTGTTCCGATTTTGTCCTGCAATTGGTCAACGTGGTAGACGAGATTATGAAAAGCCTGCTGGTAATTATTTTCGGCTTGAAGCAGAACCGCGTTCTTCTCCTGGTGCTCCTGATACCCCCAATATCCTGTGGCAACAAGCGCTATAGCCAACACAATAATGGTCACCGTTCGTGTCAAGTCCATTCACCTCCGTTAATTCGTGAAAATGTGTTTGCCGATTTTTTTGATTTGCGGACGCGACCAAATCCAATCTGATGTCGCCTTGGCCGGATTGAAATAATACAGAGCTCCACCGGATGGATCCGTACCGTTTAAGGCATCTAATACAGCTTTCTTTGATTCTTTGCCCGGCTGTCCGGCCCACAAAGTACCTTGAGCTACCGATGTGAAAGCCTGCGGCTCGTATATAACGCCCGAAACCGTATTAGGAAACTTCGGGCTGTTCACTCTGTTTAAGATAACAGCTGCCACAGCTACTTTTCCGATATACGGCTCACCTTTTGCTTCAGCAAAAACCATGTGAGTCATCAATTCAATATCGCTTTGCGAGAAGCCTTCAGGGACGTTTTCAGCCTCGCGCACAAGTTGCCCGTTTTGAACCTGGCCCGGGGCCCGATTGTTACCGGCCTGCCCTCCTTGTCCACCTTGGTTGGCCTGCGGGCGCCCTGCTCCCTGATTATTCGAAGGGTTCGGATGCTCGGTCTGTATTCTTTTCGGAGTTCCTCCGTAATAAGTAAACTCCCGTCCTTTTCGAATCTGTTCCCGAACCCATTGTTCATCGTATTTGGTTACGGAAACCAATTTCTGTCTTGTTTCGAGACCTGCCAGTCCGTCTACTTTGAGACCAAACTTTTTCTGGAACTTCCTCAAGGCCCAATAAGTGTTCCATCCGAAGACCCCGTCAATAGGTCCGCGATAATACCCAATGTATTGTAATCTTGCCTGCAATTCCACGACATCTAACCCGGTTGAACCCTTTTGGATTACCTGATCGGTAAAAGCGGATGCCCGTTCACCCGGATTAACAGCGACAGCCAATGTAAATGAAAGGATGAAAATGCAAAAGAATTTCATGCATTTCGATATCCAGCTCATCCCGTACCCTCCCTTATGATTTGTTCTGCGTCGATCCACTTGACTGCTTAAGGATACACGTAGTTTCTATCAAGAAAAGATATTTTATTCAATTCAGGCAAGCTGTCGTTTTTTTGAAATCGTTGCCTGCGAGTTTGAATTGCGGTTCCCCGAGAGACAAAGCTATCAGAGCCGGATCAGGGCACAAAAAAAGAACGGGAACCCGTTCCATTTGTGCCAAACTTCCTATTGCTCTTTAAAGTCCCCTTTCCCGTTGTTCCGTATGGGCCAACTTCACTTTCCGAAGCGAACTCCACCAGAGGTAAAACATAAACGGTACAATGATATAAAACCAGTAGGCCGACACCGTTATGATATAATCGTAAAGGCCATGAAGCAATGCGGCCGCCAATAAAGAAAACCAAATCAGGCGCTTTTGTGCTCTTCCGCGGGTAAATTTCGCTTTCCCCAAATAATACCCCATAATCACACCGATCAAGGCATGGCAGGATACCGGAAGCAATGCCCGAAAGAAAGCTTGATGGATGCCGTAAGCGAATAAATAAAAAATATTTTCAACGGTGGCGAACCCGAGAGAAACAGAAGCCCCGTAAACTATACCGTCATAACGTTCATTAAATTCAACATGCTGATAGGCCATATAGAACAACACAAACCATTTCAAGAACTCCTCCAACATGCCCGACAGTAAAAACGAACGGCTCAATGGCCCTTGCAGAATTCCTTCATATTGAAAGGCATACTGAATGACCATAACCGGAAAAACGAGAAGCGCACCGAAAATGAACGTCCGCAGCACCATCGCCACAGGCTCGGCATCGTATTTATCCCTTAAATAAAAATAGGCGAGTAGCGCGATACCCGGCGCAACGGCCGCTGATAAAATTGATACCATATTTATGCCCCATTCCGACGGTGTGTTATGTTCATTTTATCATAATTAGCCCTCTTAAAGACATCCTTTTTTCATATCCTTTAGGCCAGATGGACTAATAAATACCCATTTCTGTCCGATCGCCCCCAATAAGAAAACTTGGCTTGCGCCAAGTCCTTGGTGCAAGAAAGCCTTAGTTTCACTTAACAACGCATCGCCGAGTAGACTACTTTCTGATACGAAAAAATACCGATTGTTGTTATACAATCGGCTTCTTCATCGTTCTTCTCTCCAGTTCCTCTGCAATACGTTCCCCGTGAAACCTGCCGTTTTCAATGAAAATTTCGTTGGCATTGTTCCCGGCCGCAATCACCCCCGCGATGAAAATACCTTTAACATTCGTTTCCATCGTTTCATCATCAAAGGTCGGCCGTCCTGTGTCAGCGTCCACCTTCACTCCAATTGAAGACAAAAATGAATGATCCGGATGATATCCTGTCATCGCAAATACAAAATCATTGTCAATGGTTCTCGTTTTCCCATCAACTTCGTATACTACACAATCTTCGCGGATTTCCTTTACTTCGGCGTTGAAAACCATGTCGATCTTGCCGTGCTTGACAAGAGACTGAAATTCGGGCAAAATCCATGGTTTGACACTTGCAGAATAATCATTTCCCCGATAAAGAACCGTTACACGGGCTCCGATCTTTTCAAGTTCAAGCGTTGCATCCACCGCAGAATTCTTTCCGCCGATTACAATTACGTCCCGGTCAAAAAAAGGATGAGCTTCTTTAAAATAATGGAAAACTTTCTTCAATCCTTCGCCCGGAACCCCCATGATGTTGGGGCTGTCATAATACCCGGTGGCAATCACAACATGAGGTGTTTTATAAACTGCTTTATTCGTATGAACCCGGAACCGCCCTTGAGGGTTCTTTTCAATGGTCTCAACCGTTTCAAACGCGTGGATACGAAGATTCTCACGTTTGACAACTTCACGATAATAAGACAAAGCCTGGTTCCGTTTCGGCTTCCGTTGTTCGATTACGAATGGAACACCCCCAATTTCAAGTTTATCAGCCGTACTGAAAAATTGTTGGTGGGTCGGATACCGGTAAATGGAATGTACCACGTTTTCCTTTTCTATGATTAGCGGAGAAAATCCCTTGTTTTGCAAAGCAATGGCGGCTGCTAATCCACATGGGCCTCCGCCGACAATGACCACGTCCTCTTGCATTCTCTTTCCACTCCTGTTTTTTAAGAATCTCTGTATGAACCTTCCGCAGTTCATTAAGAACCAGTAGAATCAATTACGCCTTGGCGTAATCACGTCTAGATTTCCACCCCAGCCCCAACGTTTTTTGGATCATGCGGGGAGAAAGTCTTATTACCCCCAAAAAAATCTGTGACATCCACCGAAGGTTCTTTCTTTAATCGAGCAGACTTCTGCAGAATTAAAGAAAAATCCCTCTATCAAAGGATAGGGGATCTTGAACACAAGCGCAATCAATTAGATCCAACCGCGGAAACGTGAGGCTTCAGCCATCTTTCGAACACCGACCATGTAAGCCGACAAACGCATATCGACTCTTCGCGTCATTGCCGTATTGTAAACATTATTGAATGAATTCACCATAACTTCCTCAAGTCGTTGTTCCACTTCTTCTTCCGTCCAATAGTAACCCTGGTTATTCTGGACCCATTCGAAATAGGAAACCGTTACACCACCCGAGCTCGCCATTACGTCAGGTACGAGCAAGATGCCTCTTTCCGTCAGGATTTTCGTGGCTTCCAAAGTTGTCGGGCCATTCGCTGCCTCAACGACAATACCGGCCTGAATTTTATTGGCGTTTTCCTTAGTGATCTGGTTTTCAATTGCCGCCGGAACGAGAATATCGCAATCCAGTTCCAACAGTTCCTTATTGCTGATTGTATCTCTAAACAGCTTCGTTACCGTCCCGAAGCTGTCGCGGCGGTCCAGCAAATAATCAATGTCCAATCCCTTAGGATCGTGCAGGGCTCCATAGGCATCGGATATTCCAACGATCCTCGCTCCGGCATCATGCATGAATTTGGCAAGGAAACTTCCGGCGTTCCCAAATCCTTGAACAACGACGCGGGCGTCTTTCAATTCAATTCCCTTTTTCTTAGCGGCTTCCCGAATGCAAATCGTTACCCCTTTCGCAGTTGCCGATTCACGGCCGTGTGATCCGCCAAGAACAAGGGGCTTGCCCGTAATAAATCCCGGAGAATCGAACTCACGAATCCGACTGTATTCGTCCATCATCCAGGCCATGATTTGCGAATTCGTAAACACGTCCGGTGCCGGAATATCCTTTGTCGGACCTACAATTTGACTGATAGCCCGAACATAACCACGGCTTAATTTCTCCAATTCCCGAAAAGACATTTCCCGGGGATCACACACAATTCCGCCTTTTCCTCCACCGTACGGAAGATTAACAATCCCCGCTTTCAAACTCATCCAAATCGACAACGCCTTGACTTCGGTTTCCGTAACATTCGGATGGAAACGGACGCCTCCCTTGGTCGGACCTACTGAATCATTGTGCTGAGCCCGGTAGCCAGTAAAAATTTTGATTGAACCGTCATCCATACGAATCGGAATTCTGACCGTCATGATTCTCATCGGCTCTTTGAGCAACTCGAACACTTCATGCGGGTATCCCAATTTCTCAAGCGCTTCCAAAATGACGGTTTGCGTTGACTGCAACACGTCCGTTTGATCAAGATCTTCCGGCGTATTCTCTTCAGCTTTCGCGTCTTTGCTGGCTGCCATGTCTTTACCTCCCATGAATTTCACCTCGTCAATGTACTGAACTTGCCGCTTTTGTTAGGTTTACTTTTCCCGGTACATAGTATACAACTTCTAAACGGGATTGAGAAGGATAAACTATAAGATTTATTCCCTTTTTGTTGGACAAAAATGAACACTCATATCATCGAACAAAATAAACCGCCCGTCAAGTATTTAATCAGAATAGAACCCCACGCTTACCTGCATGGGGTTTATCAACGGTTTAAAAATGTTTCGA
Source organism: Caryophanales bacterium (assembly GCA_036381575.1). Classification (GTDB taxonomy): domain Bacteria; phylum Bacillota; class Bacilli; order Bacillales; family DASSOY01; genus DASSOY01. The sequence goes on along the minus strand of DASVCO010000285.1, from coordinate 749 downwards.
AAAGCCGGTGTACGGCCTCGGATGCCATCAATTTCTTCCCGTATTCCTGAACCCGATGGCTCGTAATCGTTGATGGGCTGCCGAATTCCGACAGGAGGGCGATAAATCCTTCATATTCAAGGGTCTCGATTGCCGACTGCCCAAAATGTAGGTAAAAACGATTCTGAAATGAATACAAAGTTCCGCCGGTTACACCGACTGCCCGCAACCTTCCTACAAGCGAGAGCACATCTTCAAACGAAGCAAATTCATAAAAGATTTCACTGCTTTCGTCTACTGTCACTTGCATTTCAATAAAGTCGTCATCCTCTTCTTCAAATTCAATCTCACTGGACCCTTTCGAAACAATGACAACCATTCCTTGTGCGGGTAAAGAAAAGACCTCCACCGCGATTGCGCCTTCTGCCTTAAAGCCTAACTCATCATTGGCCTCCAGCATCATATCCCGGAACAATTGGTGGACCTTCGGAATATCTTGCCATATCTCGTCTTTTGAAATGCCGCGTTCACTCAGATCATCGAAGGTCAAGAAAATTTTAATTTTGTCAGAATTTAATCGCTCCAGACGCATGCCATGGCCCCCTTAATCGCTGCTTTCTATAATATATGAAATGAAAAAAAGATGGTTCTTCTTTCTGAATAATTACTGATTAGTTTACACCTTCCTGACGGCTCAGACAAGCATTTTATTTATTTTTCAGAGTGATTAAATGCGTCTGGGCCGGAGCCCCCAATCGAAGCGGCAATGT
>DASVCO010000284.1:0-19474 GCA_036381575.1 Caryophanales bacterium | reverse complement strand
GAGTGTTGATTGTTTTGATATAAAATAAAGGCCACACCATTCATTAACACGACAAGAATCAGCAAAAAAATAAGTAGTTTGGTCCGAATGCGAATCATGGCGCCACACTCGCTTTGTCCGAAGAAAGTTCATGGAGAGGTAAATCAACGGCCTGGATGATTTTCGTGGAAGTAGCATTGATTTCCGGAAGATGTTCGCCGTTGACGACAGCAAGCATCAATTTTACACTTTGATATCCCATTTGATAAGGCTGCTGGGCAACGGTGGCTTCAATTTTTCCGTTTTCTATCAAGCGGATGGTTTCTGGCAATTTATCAAAAGCAAGGATGTAAACATCATCTGTTTTGCCAAGGCGCTGGACGGTAGCTGAAATCCCCAGGCCGTCAAGGGCACTTGTTCCGAAGAAGACCCTCACATCCGGATGGTTTTTGAAAATCTCGTAAGTTTGTTCTGCTGCTTGAACACGTGAAATATGCGAGGCTTTAACGGCGACAACCACGATGCCTTCCGCCTTTTTCAACGCATCGCGAAACCCCTTCACGCGCTGTTTCTGGCTCTTGGAGCGAAAGCTTCCGGTGATAATGCCGACTTTGGCATCTCCATTTATTTCATTGATAAGGAATTTCCCGGCCATCTTTCCCGCCTTATAATTGTCGGTTCCGACATAGGCGATTCTACGGCTGTCCGAGGCGTCAGTATCCACGGTTACGACTGGAATGCCTTGCTGAATGGCTTTATTAATCACGGGGGTCATACGCTTATTCAACCCCTGCGTAATAATGCCGTCTACCTTTGAGGCGACCGCCATTTTCATTACTTTAATATGCTTTTCCATGTCGGTTTGTACGGGGCCGTTGTATTCCACAACAGCGTCATATTTTGCAGCCGCTTCTTTGGCGCCCTTCCCAACAAGCCGCCAGTATGGGTTGTCCATTTCTTCGGGAATGAGAATAAAGTGATAATGCGGGCGGTCGAAACCGGCTGCACCGGAAGGCTCAGGATCAAATTGAAGCGCCTTCACCATGAAATAAATCGTCAATACAAGCGATAAAATCAGCAATGACAGTAAAGCGGGGTAAATCAACCGGCGAAATCTCAATGCCTCTCCCTCCCGAAGAACGACTTGTCCTTTCTTACCTTCTCAATTCAACCGTTTCGCCCGACCTTATCGATTCATAGCAGGCGTCGATCACCTTCATATTCTGAATGGTCTGCTCTCCCGAATAGACCGGTTCGGTCCCGTCAAGGACACACTGGGAGAAATGCTCAACCTGTAAGGCATAAGCCTCGCCCGGTATCGATTCTTCCCTCTTTTCCCCATCTTCGGTTGTAATATAAATCCGCGCTTTCCCGTCCTTGTTTTTGTCAGGCCGGAATGGATGGGTTACCTGAATGTTTCCCTTTTCACCGATTACCTGATAATTTTCCTGTGGAAAGGATTCGAAACTACAGTCAAACAATAATTGTATATCTTTTTCAAACGACAGCATCCCTGCAGTTGTCATATCCACGTTGTCAAATTCAGCATCCAAATGTGCCTGTGCGTATACCTTGGACGGCTCCTGTGCCAAAATATAGCGTGCGGCATGTATGCAGTAACAACCCACATCATACAAACAGCCGCCGCCAAGCTCCCGATTCAACCGTACATTCGCAGGATCCTTCATCGCAAAGGAAAATTGCGACCGCATTACTCGAACATCACCTATTTCCCCATCGGCTATGATTTCCTTCACCCTCTCATGCTGCGGGTGAAATTGATACATGAACGCTTCCATGAAAAGCACCTCGTGCCTCCTGCATTCCTCAATCATCTTCGCCGCCTCAGCGGCTGTCAGCGCCGCCGGCTTCTCACATAACACATGCTTCCCAGCCTTGGCCGCTTTCGCAACCCATTCAGCGTGCAGCCCATTCGGAAGAGGTATGTATACCGCATCAATTTCAGGATCAGCCAGCAACGCCTCATAACTGCCGTAATGTTTGTCAAAGCCCAGTTCCTCAGCCGCCCGCTCTGCTTTCTTACTTTGCCGGCTGGCAATCCCTTTCAATTCAGCACTCCCCGCTGCTTTGATCGCCGGAACCAACGCCTTTCGGGCAATATTGGCATTACCCAGGACACCCCAACGCACCTTATCCATACTCTCAACTCCTTTACATTCTTTTTTCATTATACGGGCATTTCCGTCAATTTCGCAAAGTGATATGATTGAAAAGAAAGATTTAGGCAACTCCGTGAAAGGCAGCAAAGGAGGCTGATAAAAAATGGAAATCGAGCAAGAAGAACTGACAATCACAGAGGTTCAGGACATGATGGCGTCGGGCAAACTCACTTCCAGAGAACTCGTACTTATGTATTTCGAACGAATTGCGGCGTACAATCGGCAAGGGCCGACAATCAACGCAATATTGGAGATTAATCCTGACGCTCTTCATATGGCGGAAGCACTGGATCGGGAGCGGGAACAAAAGGGCTCTCGGGGCCCGCTGCATGGCGTTCCAATACTGTTGAAGGATAATATCGACACAGAGGACAAGCTACATACAAGTGCGGGATCCCTGGCATTGGCTGATTCTTATGCTGCAAAAGACTCCTTTGTGGCAAAAAAAGTACGTGAGTCCGGCGGCATTATTTTGGGCAAAACCAATCTGACCGAATGGGCAAACTTTATGTCAGCAGGCATGCCAAACGGCTACAGTTCCAGGGGTGGACAAGTATTGAATCCATATGGGCCGGGAGAATTTGATGTTGGCGGCTCAAGCTCAGGGTCAGGGGCGGCTGTAGCAGCGAACTTCACGATGCTTGCCATCGGCACTGAAACTTCGGGATCCATTCTGAGCCCCGCGAGTGAAAATTCAATTGTCGGCATTAAACCAACCGTCGGCCTTATCAGCCGGAGCGGTATTATCCCCATTTCCCACAGCCAGGATACGGCCGGCCCCATGGCTCGTACCGTCCGTGACGCAGCCACATTGCTGGGGGCTTTAGCAGGTAAGGACGAATCAGATCCAGCAACGTTAACAGCCACCGGGAAAATGCCGGACGACTATACCGAATTTCTGAACGAAAACGGACTTCAAGGAAGACGGATCGGCGTGGTCCGCAAAAGGTTCCTGGATGAATTGGAACCGCCGCAGCGTGAGTTAATGGAAACGGCCATCGAAAAGATGAAAGACAAAGGCGCAATAATCGTGGACCCCGTCAATATTCCAACTGCTGACGAAGAATGGGATATCAATGTGCTGATCCATGAATTTAAAGTGGGCCTGCATGCTTATTTGAAGAATCTGAAGCCCGGTTTTCCCCGTTCGTTGAAAGAAGTGATCGAATTCAACCTTGATCATTCAGAAAGTGCCTTAAAGTATGGACAAACCATGCTGCTGAAATCAGAGGCAACAAGCGGAACTTTGACCGACACAGATTACCTTAGAAGCCGGGTCAGAGATATCAAATTATCACAGGAAAAAGGCATTGACGCTGTCATGGAAAAGCATACCCTCGATGCTTTGCTGTTCCCTGCCAATTACGGGGCGAATATACCGGCCAGGGCGGGATACCCGTCAATCACGGTGCCGGGAGGCTATACGAAAGAAGCCGGCCAACCTCTCGGTATCACCTTTACGGGAAAGGCATATAGTGAACCAATGCTGATTCAACTCGCCTATGCTTTCGAACAATCGACCTGCCATCGTACTCCGCCGAAATTGTAAAAACAAATTCAATAAAGCGTGCAATTCACTTGTAATCCGACCGAATTAGTAGTATTTTATAAAAAACAAGGTTTTATTTTAAAGGAGGCATTTCAAGATGGCGGAAAATCAATCCGATGCACTTGTTACCACTGCATGGGCCGATGAACATAAAAGTGATTCAGACGTTCAACTCGTAGAGGTTGACGTGGACAACAGTGCCTACGAATCGGGACACATCGAAGGGGCCCTTGCCTGGAATTGGACCACACAACTCAATGACCAGGTTCGCAGGGACATTCTCAGCCCGGAACAAATGGCTGAGCTTCTTGGGAATTCAGGTATCACTCCGGACACAACCGTTGTTCTTTACGGAGACAACAACAACTGGTTTGCGGCATATGCTTACTGGCAATTGAAAATGTTCGGCCATGACAAGGTCAAATTGATTAACGGCGGCCGTGTTAAATGGGAATTGGAAGGCCGTTCCTATACCAAAGAAGTGCCAACCGTGGAAGCAGTCGAATATCCGGTTAAACATTCGAGCCAGGAACTTCGCGCTTTACAACCTGATGTAGCTCAAGCACTGAACGAGGCAACGGCTCTCGTTGACGTGCGCAGCCCGCAGGAATTCTCGGGAGAAGTCATTGCGCCTCCGGGCATGACCGAAACCGCACAACGCGGCGGACACATTCCGGGTGCCGCCAATATCCCGTGGAAACAAGCAACAAACGAAGACGGAACATTTAAGTCGGAAGAAGAGTTGAAAGCCTTGTACGCTGATAAAGGCGTGACAGAGGACAAAGACGTCATCACTTACTGCCGTATCGGAGAACGTTCCGCTCACACTTGGTTCGCCCTTCACGAATTGCTCGGTTTCAAGAATGTCCGGAATTATGACGGCTCCTGGACTGAATGGGGCAGCATGGTCGGCGTCCCGATCGAGAAGTGATCGTTATGGAATACGTTAAGGACATTTCGATTGCACGCCAGCTTTATTCCGAAATCGCGAAAAAGGGCACACCTGAGAAGTTGCAATTGTTCTTCGAAGCTGAGGTCCTTGACCGTTATCGTGAAAAGGATGACGTGAAAATCATCCGTACCGATACATCCGGCAGAGTCTCAAAACGAGGCGTCTGGAGCTTGGACTTTGGCATCAGCGGCGAACATGATGAAATCATTCACATCGCCGGCGAAGGTTTTATCCACCGCCTTCCTGAAGCCGAACGCGACCATTGGATCGAGCATATGATGACATTACCGGTCAGCCAGAACTTTTTGAAAGGTCTCGTTCGCCCCGGCTGCCTCGACGATGGCGCCATTCGCGAGTGGTAATATGGCAAAAGAAAACCCGCTTGAGCTGCAATAAGCCTCAAGCGGGTTTTGCTTTGATCCATTTTACTGGTCCGATTTCCAAAAAATCCAGCCGTTCATTTCGACCATTTGCAGATACTTAACCAACCGGGGCAGAATGGGCTTTGCGTCCTCCCCGAATTCCCACTCCAGCCCGCTTGCAATTTCATTCACGCTCCAGGTTCCGTCACAACGGGCCAGCACGAAACTGCCGAGCTCATCGAGCCGAACCTTAATGGTTTCCGGTTGGTTCATGAATTGAACAGATAATCGTTCAAGCCAATTGTTCCGAGGGATGATTAACCGTAACCCGGATGGTTCCGCACGGGTTTCTTCCAGTTGATAGCGTTTTTTTAAAACCGGGGTCATCGTCAGTAAATTTTTCTGCTCTTTCTGCTTGAAACGCCACATTATTTATCGCTTCCCAACGGGTCAGACTTAGTCCTTACGGATGCATACCACAAGGTAAAAGCCACAATTAAGAACAAAATGAGTGAAACCCAACCGCTTGAGATCAACGGGGTTTCCGGCAATCCAACGCCGGCTGAAAGAAGAATGGCAATGAACACACCCACAAGAGACTCACCCGCAATCAAACCGGATGCAAATAATACACCAGTATCGGCACGTGCCGTTTTTAGTTTTCTGTCCCTTGTAGAGCGTTCTACAAGCCAGCGAACCCCGCCTCCGATCATAACCGGAGCACTTGTATGAATCGGCAAATAGATACCCACCGCGACAATAAGCGAATTTAAGCCAAGAAATTCAATGACAATGGCGATGGCTCCCCCAATAAAAATGAGGTTCCAAGGCAAATCTCCTGACAAAATGCCCTGTAACAGAATTTTCATAAGAACCGCTTTCGGTGCAGGCAAATCTTCGCTGCCCATTCCATAGGCATTATCCAATACAATCAAAATATAGCCGATTACTAGACCCGAAGCCACAACCCCAATCATCATGGCAATTTGCTGTTTCCACGGAGTACCGCCGACCAGGAACCCGGTTTTCAGGTCCTGCGAGGTATCACCCGCGACTGCCAGGGCTGTACAAACGATAGCTGCCACAATCAATGCGGCGATCATTCCGTCTTGCCCGGAAAACCCAACTGCCTTATACGTAACCGCAATAATCAGCAATGTCGCGATAGTCATTCCCGAAACAGGATCGGAGGAGGTTCCCACAATGCCAACGATTCTTGCAGATACTGTAACAAATAAAAATCCGAGAACCGCAATAGCAAGGGTTCCAATCAGGCCAACCTGAGTAATTGGCGCAAAAAGGATCACAAGCAAAATCACGAGAACGCCAAGCACGACCCAAAACATTGAAATGTCGCGTTCGGTTCTGAGCGAACCAGAACCTATCTCATTTTTCGTTAAGCCGGAGAAAGCATCTTTCAGTGTCAAAGCAATCGTGGGCAAGGTTCTGAAGAGGGTGACCAAGCCACCCACCGCTACCGCGCCTGCCCCTATATAACGAATATAGTTATCCCAAATGGCCCATGGATCCAATGCGCTGATTGGGGTGTCCGCAGGAAACACCGGATTTGGATTGCCCGCTGCGAAGAAGCCGATCATCGGAATTAGAACAATCCACGCCAACAGGCCGCCTGCCACCATCTGTCCGGCAATTCGCGGCCCAATAATGTAACCGACCCCGAGCAAAGCCGGGAAGGTATCCATGCCAATCATTGCCTTTTTAAATCCGGCTATCCCGGTTTGAATCTCCATTTTAAAAAGTTTAAATCCATCTCCAAGAGCCTTAAAAATCCCAGCAACGACAAAACCCTTCGCTACGGTTAAGGCATTTGTTCCGCCTGTTTCACCCGATTTCAACACTTCCGCACATGCTGTCCCTTCCGGATAGGGAAGGTTTTCATGTTCATTGACGATCAGCATCTGCCGAAGAGGAATCATCATTAATGCCCCCATCAGGCCGCCTGTCAGCACAATAAAAGCAATCAAAACCTGAGAAGGTTGAACCCCCCACAGAAATAACGCCGGAATTGTAAAAACTGCGCCCGCGGCAAGGGCTTCACCCGCGGTTGTCATGGTTTGCACAATATTGTTTTCAAGAATGGATTGCCGTTGAAAAATGCCTCGCAGGATCCCCATAGAAATAACAGACGCCGGGATCGAAGCTGAAACGGTCAGCCCGACGACGAGCCCGAGGTAAGAGTTGGCGGCTCCGAAGACAATCGCTAGAATAATACCAAGAACCACAGCGAATACCGTGACCTCCGGGAAACTCTTATGCGGTGAAACATAAGGGACAAAGTTGTTTTTCGATTTTTGAGCCATTTGCCCTCACCTCCAATAATAAAATAATCGTAATAGCTTTTTGTTATCCCATATTGTGGCTTGTTTAACTGGAATCATTCGTGAATTCCCCCAGGATAAAAAAGGCCCATCACAGCGAAAAAAGCCTCATGCGAGCATCTCATATTTTTAGGCGCTATGACAATATTTTTTCACAAAAAAACAGGCGGAAAGATATTCCGCCCGTTTTCCCTCCAAAATTTTTATTTCACCACCAACACCGGGCAATTGCTTTTTTCAACGACTTTCTGGCTGACACTCCCGAGCACCAATTTCTTTAAACCGCTTAGGCCCCGGTGCCCGATTACGATAAGATCAGCCTCATGAGCCAATGCATACTTATCGATCTCTTCAGCCGCATCTCCTTCCATTACGGCCGTCTCAAACCGAACGCTCTCTTTCTTAAGCCTGTTTTTGGCTTCTCTTAATACTTCCTCACCTTTCGAATTTATAACCTCTTGTCTCTGTTCCTCTGTCATCCTCGGAACATGCTCCATTCTTTCCGCCTGGGCATTGATACCTTTCGGCGCCACTTGGTACATGCCATTTCCCCCGGCCATGAATGTCGAACTCGGGTTACCCTGGGCCGGAATGTCCTCTGATTTCTTTTGATTCTTGATTACGCTCAGTACAGTCAACTCCGCACTGTTTTCCTTTGCGTAATTCATCCCGTGCTCCAGAGCTTTCATGCTTCCATCCGAACCGTCAAAAGCGACAAGCAATTTCTGATATCCCATTTCTTTCACCCTCTTTTCGGTGGATTATTGAACAATACCCTGTTTGGATTGCAATATAGTAACAACTTGAAGAGAAGATGCTTACAAAAGGGTTACAAACAGGATTCGAAATTACTTTACACTGTAAATTATTTATACTAGCATAGGAAAGGTGAACTTCAAAAATCGAGGGGGGATTGCCATTAGCAAGGATGTTGCCACGCTTTTCACGCATGTCATTCGGCACGTAAATCGGGATGTTCGCCGGGAATTGAAAATCGAGTTGACCGGGTCACAAAGACATTTGCTTCAACTCCTCAAGAAAGAAGGGCCGTTGAGCGTAACGGAACTGGCTGAAAAGCTGCATATCACGCTGGGAGGCGTGACCTCACTCAGCAACCGAATGGAAAAGGCAAGTTTGATTGGGCGCCGCCGCTCCGAGCAAGATCGCCGCGTCGTCAGACTCGCCATTACGAATGAAGGCCAAACATTTCTTGACGATTTGGACAAGGCCAGAGACAAAACGTTGGCCAGCTACTTTGATAAATTATCGGCCGATGAACTATCAGAATTGGAACGACTGTGCCGAAAGATGCTCGATTAAAAAATATGAAGGAGAGAAACCTATTATGAAGTTGAACTCATTCGAGATGATTGTGCAATGAAACAAGAAAAACATGTGAATTTAAACGAACAATCCGGCGGGAGCAGCCTGTTTCACCAACCGAAAGCTGTATGGGCAGTCGCCTTCGCGTGTGTCATTTCATTCATGGGCATCGGACTCGTCGACCCGATTTTACCGGCTTTGGCTGATCAGCTTCACGCCTCCAAAAGCCAGGTGGAGCTGCTCTTTACCAGCTATATTCTTGTCACCGGCGCCGCAATGATTATTACCGACTTCGTCTCAAGCCGGCTTGGGCCAAAACGTACCTTGCTAATCGGCCTTTTGCTCATTATTATCTTTTCGGCGCTCGCCGGCGCCTCCGGCTCAATCGGTGAAATCATCGGTTTTCGCGCCGGATGGGGCTTCGGCAACGCACTGTTCATTGCCACCGCCCTGGCTGCTATCGTCGGTTCAGCCAGAGGAAGCTCCGACGACGCCATTATCCTTTACGAAGCTGCACTTGGCCTTGGCATTTCCGTCGGCCCGTTGGTCGGCGGCTTTCTCGGCGGCATCAGCTGGCGCGGCCCCTTTTTTGGCGTCGCCGTTTTGATGGCCATCGCTTTTATCGCTGTCGTCCTTTTTCTCGGCAAGGTTCCGCGGGAATCCAACGAACACCGGTCGATCGCGGCACCCTTCAAGGCATTGCGCCATCGCGGGTTATTTTTAACAGCCCTTACCGCCCTGTTTTACAATTACGGATTTTTCACGTTGCTTGCCTTTACACCACTCGTTCTCGACATGAGTGCGCACACGTTGGGGCTTATCTTTTTCGGCTGGGGCGTCCTGCTGGCGATCACCTCCGTTTTCGTCGCACCAAAGCTGCACGGCAAATTCGGCGTTTTTCCAACGATGTTCGTCGTTTTACTTGCATTTGCCGTCATTTTACTTGTAATGGCTCTTAATATTCAATCCACTGCTGTCTTAATTGCTGCTGTCATCGTAGCAGGAGCTTTTCTGGGCATAAACAACACTCTTATAACTACAGCAGTGATGAAGGTCTCACCTGTCGAACGGTCAGTCGCATCAGCTTCTTATAGTTTCGTCCGATTTATGGGCGGCGGAATCGCCCCATGGATCGCGGGACTGTTGTCCGAAGCCTACAATGATGCCGTTCCCTTTTACCTGGGGGCAGCATGTTTGGTTATCAGCGTGATCGTGCTGGCTGCCGGGCGAAAGGATTTGAAAGCAGTATAACCAATAAAAAAGCCGCATGCCTTGCGAGAAGGTGTGCGGCTCTCTTTCTATGGATTTGATCTGTGGAGGGCCAAATAGTAAACAGGGGCCTGCCGCAAAGCGACAGGCCCTACAAATCTTGCGTTATTTATTTTTCCGAACCGAAATCGTAGAAGAAATTGGCGGTGATTGATCCATCGGCATTTTTCGTTATATCCGTTACGTGGATACCGCTGCCGGCCGGAACCAGGCTGTATTCACGCCAGAAATAGTACGAGCCGCTGTGTACCGGTCCCTGTGGCGTCAACGAATCTCCAGGCTTAAAGTAATCTCCGACATCTCCGCGGTTTACACCGTGCTCAAGGTCATAATCCCCGTCAGCCTGGACGACGGACAAGCCGTAGTGCGTAATTCCCGCACTGTTTTTCTGATTATACTGGAAGCGCTTGTTCATCCAATTTTCAACATTGTTCGGGCGCCCGGCCTGCCTCAATACATTTTCATCCACATGCCAAACCACAAGGCCATGAGCGTCTTCACCCATTGCGTGTAATCCTTTGTTGAAGCCTTCTTGCTGCTGGTTTTCAAACAAGAAATATTCCGTGCCGTTCGATCCGGGTACGGCCATTTTCACAACATCAGGCGCTTCGTTTACCGGTTGAAGCGTAAGAGTCTGCACTCCGTCTTCAGGGGTCACTTCAATCGGATCCAGCCAACCGAGGAAAATTTTCGAATAAGGATCAAATGCCGTCGGCGAGTTACCCGAATAAGCGTTACCATTCGGATACTGCATCCATGAACCGCCTGACATCAGGCTGAAGTTCCCGTCACCTTCAGACGTGTAGTCCGTATCATACAAGTCCGGAAGCCCCAGCGCGTGACCGAATTCATGGGCAAATACACCTACGCTTGCGGGATATGGACCGCTCGCATTTTCCTCATTGTACGTGCCTGTTGTAGCATTATAACCTGCAATGTTTCCGCCGAGTTCCGGTTCAATCGTGTAATTGTTAAGCAAAACACCGTCAAAAGTATGGTTTTTAATAAATTCTTGCTGCCATACGGCCATTTCCTCAGAGGTCACCGTTCCGTCCTCATTGGTATCCGGGGCATAGTAACCCGTTTCATACCAATCCCCGAAGTACATTGCACTTAACAAGCCCCATTTATGAGACCAAATCTGCTGGGGATCAAGGCTCCATTCAGCACCGGATCCTTCGTGGATGATAAACACATTCGGCACTTGGCCGTTTACCGCGTACTTCGAAAAGTCCACCTTTTCGTCGGCGATTTTCAAAGCCTGCGTGATCATTTCGCCCACCCTGGCATAACCGTTCTCATTGCCATACTTAAAGCCGGTTTGGTCTAAATAATAGTCATGGCTTTTCGGCAAGGTAATCCAGCCGACATCGGTCATATCATCATATTCTACCAGATGGACTTTCCCGTAACTTGATTCCTGATAAGCATTTTGCATTGTCCGGTTAGTCGGAGCCTCAATGCCTTGATACGTTGCATATTGATCGAACATTTCCAGTTCATACGGATTATACTGTTCACCGAATATCAAATTTTGAAAATACTCGGCCGGAACAATTTCTTCAGGTGCTCCTTTCGGCACATCGGGGTATTGAACCAACAGGACAAGCATTGGAATTTCTTCATCTGTCGGCTGGTATGTAACTCCCGTCTGGCCGGGTTGCTGGTACTTCTTGCCGTTTAACTTTTTCATTTTGTTGGCCGGGTCGAACTTCGCTGGATCCAGTTGATGTTCTTTTGCGAACTCTCTCATTTCCGGTGCCAAAGGTACTGAATCAGGTAAATTCGGCTGCAATTGCAAATCCGGCGATTTAGCCTGAGCTTGCCCTCCGCTTGATACGGCGCTGCCCATTCCGAAACTTCCTGCCAACAGAAGCGCCAAAGATGCACTTGATAATTTCTTTAACATGTTTCCCCTCCCGATGAATTTAATAGAAACTATTTCTATTATACTAGTTGTCGGAAAACTCATAAATCGGGCAAAAGTCATGGTATTTCGGGAGTCGAAATAGTACTTTTTTACCAACAGGAGACATTTAAAGCAAAAAAAGAGGTCATTCGTCATATGAATCCGCTCATATTGTATGATAATCGTTTCTGCGGAGAGCCTATCTACTAAGGAGGGGTTAGAATGCCTTACAGAAATCCGAACAATTCCAACCCGTACAAGGTCCAAAGCAAGCATAAGGCCAGGGAAACAAACGTCGAAGCCACGTACGAGTATACAAGCGGAAATTCCACCCCGGAAAGCCGCCGTGAACAAAAAAGAAAATGACGGAGCTGCCGAGCAGCCCCGTCATGCTTTCTCATCCTGTTGCTTTTTCAACTAAACCGTATTTATGCGATCAACATGAGATTGCAACAATACGCTTACTCGCACATTTTCCTAAATGTAAACCTTTCAATATAATGCCGGGACCCGGCTCGCAAACACCGGTACAGCCGCGCGTATTTCCGGGACCGCGCTTAGATCAATCTCGGCTGTGATCGTTTCTTCCCGTTCCTCACTACCCTGAGCCACAACCTCGCCCCAGGCGTCGGTCACCATCGATGTTCCACAGAACGGTGTGTCATTTGTTATTCCAACTCGATTACAAGAGACAACGGCCATCTGATTCTCAATAGCCCGGGCAATTTGCAGCGATTTCCAATGATTTTTCCTCGCGGACGGCCATTCTGCTACCACATATAGCACCTGTGCTCCGTCTAACGCCAACTTTCTTGCCAGTTCCGGGAAACGCAAATCATAACAGGTGATAATCCCCATTTTGATGCCATCCAACTCAAAGACCTTCGCTTTCGAACCTCCGCCGCTCAGATATTGAGGTTCATCCAACATCGGCACAAGATGAATTTTATCATACTGGTAAACGAGTTCGCCCTCTTGATTAACAACCAGCGCCGTATTGTAGAATCTGCCTTCCTTTTTATTGGCAACAGATCCGCCGATGATATGAACGCCATGTTTCCGGCCCAACTCCTTCAAAAATGAAATTGTCGGTTCGCCCTCCCGATCCGCTACATTTTCCAACTCGGGCAACGTATAAGCTGTCGTCCACATTTCCGGTAAGACCAGTATGTCCGGCCTATCCTTTTTCACAGTGCGGTCCGCCCATTCCGCCACCCGATTCCGATTCTGCTCCGGCTTGCCGGGTATGATATCCATCTGGCAAATGGCATGCTTCATCTTTGTCCCTCCGATCAAAAGTCAATCCTCAATTGGGAAAATGATTCTGGTTTCTCCACGAATTTTTCCGATCAGGCATTAAGGCATATATCCCTCCGGTGGCCGCCAGGCCAATCACCGTCCCTGCAAGGATATCCGCCGGAAAATGAAAACCCACATACACCCTTGAAAGCGCGACGAACCCTGCTACAAGGAAGGCAAACCCTCCCCATTTCTTTGAAGCCATCCATATGGCCAAAGCCGCCGCAAATGCCATCATTGCCGTATCACTGGGAAAGGAAGCTGACACCTCCCGATCCGCCAACAAATTCATATTGTCCAAAACTGAAAAAGGATGGGGTCTTGTATAGAATAGACGGATCAAAACATCGATTACCAAACCAAGCACAATTCCAAAAACCCCTGCAAAAGCTGCCTTGCGATCCTTAATAAATAGAAGCAGCACTGCAAGAATACTTGCATATATGGCGTACCTTGATATTCCAGCAATTGCCGCGTCAAGCCATGGCACCTGTCCAGCCAAACCGTTAATCGCCCTGAAAATCTCCGTGTCCATTCTTTTTTCCCCCGATTAGCATTTTACTCCACTTATTCCGCATCACCGGAAGATTTTCCTTCTTTTTTTCAAAATTACGATCTCATTCTATTGTATCGGCCGCCCATCGCCTCGGCAAGAATTAATATTTCTCAGCCGATGATACTTGCCTGTCCACCCGCACTTGAAAGTGATATAATTTGGATTGAAAACGTTAACAGGGAGCGATCATAATGGACATAACACAAAAAGCAGTCAATGTTTACCGAGGACCTTATGTAGAAAGTACCCACGACGTTCATGTTGCCGTCGTCAATCATAAAGGTGAGTTGTTATATGGATACGGGGACCTTGAAAGACTTACATTTGCACGTTCCTCAATGAAACCCTTTCAGGCAGTTCCGTTGGTTGAAACCGGTGCAGCAGAGCATTTTAACTTTGAGAAGAAAGACCTCGCCCTGTCATGCGCTTCCCATAGCGGGGAAGACTTCCATCGCTCCGGGGTGCACTCAATTCTCGGGCGTATCGACCTGCCGGAAAATGCCTTGCAATGCGGCGCGCACGTCCCGCGGGACCGGGAAGGCTATGAAAAACACATCCGTGAAGGCGGTGAATTGACCCCGGTCTTCAGCAATTGTTCTGGGAAACATTCCGGCATGTTAGCGACAGCAGTCCATATGAATGAAGAGACCGACAGCTACCGTGAAATCGATCACCCTGTACAGCAACGGATACTCGAAGCTATTGCCGACATTTGTGACTACCCGAAAGAAGAAATCGCAATTAGCGTTGATGGCTGCGGTGTTCCGGTCCATCGTTTGCCTCTCACCAAAACAGCTTTTGGTTATGCACAGCTCGCTAAACCGGAAGGAAGCCGCCACGCTGAAGCACTCACGAAAATCCGGGACGCCATGATGGCTCATCCGGAAATGGTGGGCGGCACCAACCGATTCGACACTGATGTCATGAGAGCTTTCGACGGCAAGCTTGTTGCCAAAGGCGGTGCGGAAGGCGTGCAGTGCATGGGAATTGTCGAAAAAGGATGGGGTGTGATCGTCAAGGTCGAGGATGGCAACGGCCGTGCAACGAGTGCCGTATCAATGTCAGTCCTTAAGCAACTGGGAATCGGAAACGAAGAAATTTATGAAAAACTCGAGGATCATTCCGTTCCGGCCGTAAAAAACATTCGAAAAGATAAAATCGGCAAAATTGAAGCCGATCTCCAGCTTGAAAAAGTAAAATAACTGACAAACCAGCGACCGGGCCGTTACCATGGGCCCGGGCGTTTTCATTGGATCCGGAAGAATCCATTTCGACAAAAACAGAAAAAATTTTTCAAAAGAAGAAGGAATATCCAGAGGAATGTCGAAGTTAGAAATTAGGAGCCTGCGGAATACTCACCTCTTTCATCCCATCTGTAATGCAATTCTCACAAAAATCAGCAAAACTGCATAAGGAGTGTCATACCCATGAATACGAAAGAAGCAAGGGAGGTTGTATCCTTACTTGCGGACGGTACAGACCCGCAGTCAGGAGAAATTTTCCCGGAAGACAGCCCCTATCAACAGCCCGACACCGTAAGAGCCCTGTTTATTGCTTTGAAAGGGTTCGACCGCCTGGAGAAATATGAAGCAAGGGCAAAGAACCTCCCCCAAAACGCGGGCACACCCTGGACCGATGAAGAAGAAGACAAGCTGCTGGAAGCTTTTGAAGCCGGAACTTCAATTAAGGAACTGGCCGCCCAACACGAAAGAACAACTGGAGCCATCCATTCCAGGCTGATCAGCCTGGGGAAAATTGAAGAGGGAACAGAACAAAACCACTAATACGAGGAAATGTTCCTGGCCAAAATGACAGAGGTGACATTCTACCAAACGGATTTGCATCCAGACCGATTTATTTAAAGAATACGGAGCTTAATCCGGGACTACGAAACATCACTCCGCAGGCACCTATCCATTTCCGCTTTTCCCATACTAACCTCAGTTTTGCAACCGATCTTTATGACACCCCCGTTTTCTCCAAACACGAAAGAGTTTTCACATATCAACTCCATGACGCCCAACAGTAAAAAAGAAACTTTTTCAATACCACTCATAAAGAAATTCCACTCTGTCGAATTATACCCTCGCCTCATTTTCATGCCATTCCTAAAAGCCATTCAAATATTATCCCGTCATCAGGGATCAGTTGCAGACTTAGAATAGAATACGGAAACGGAATGATTATAAAGAAACCTTTTTTGGACGCTTTCAGCTCACCGAAACATCATACCGGTGGGCTTTTTTCCGTTGATTTTATCATCAGTGAGCCCTTTTCCCAAGGCCTGACTTCAATATCTGCCAGAAGTACTCTTTTCCCATCCATCGTTTCGAAGCACGGATAAATGGTTAGCCCCACCACCCGAAAGGGTATAATATAAACTAAACTTTCCTTATGCCAGGTATTTGACGATTTAATCGAGTCATCTACGTTGATTTTACTTCTTTCCTGACACGAAATCCTTACCTGCCAATATATTTTGTGGTACGGTAAGAAAACACGGAGGTGAAAAAGTGGTTATTGTATATCTTAGCATCGCTCTGGCCATTGTGGCGCTTATTTATTTGGGAATATCCGCATTTCGAACCTTCAAGGGCATTCAGCCCGCTATCCAATCAATGTCTTCGACAGCGGCGGATCTACAGGAAAGAATGGAAGGCGTCAAAAAAGAAAGCGATCAGTTAAAACAAAAAACCGGCGCCCTCCAAAAAGATATTCAAAAGAAAAAACAGGTTGTGCTCGACGTCGTTACGAATGTAAGGTGGAGCGGCGAAGAGATCAAATCATTGTTGAGGTGGGCCCGAACGATTCCGAACCCGAAAAAAGTGGAGCCGGTGAAACTTTCACCCGAGGTGGAACGAATAACGGAAAAGATAACAGATATACTGACAAAGTGGAATAAATGGCGGAGATAAGAATCTTCTGAAACATGCCTTATGAAAAAAATCACCAACAAACAAAAACATCAAGCCTGGAACATTCTTGTACATCAGCAGGCCGTAGTTTCACGTTCAGACCTCCCGGAGTATAAGAGACCTCGAAACGGGTGTCAATTGTGGAACTTATCAAGTGTTTCACTTTATCCTTGTCGTCTATTTGTGCAGCTGCGCGTAACTGTTTGGCAAAATGCGTGTCATTTTCAACTTTGTTCATCAGTATGCTGGCCTGCCTGGATAATTGGCGAAAGGCTTTCGCTGACGCTTGCATGCGGCTAACATTGTTCGGGGGAAATCGGCTGGCATCGGATAAGGGGTAAGGAAACCCGGGATTCATCAGGCTCGCCTCCGTTCGCTGAGTCATTTCCTTACAGTCTATGACTCAAGGCAGCTTCTGTGCCCGGATATTTGGCCACTAATAAAGAAAACTTGGCTTACGCCAAATCTTTGGCGTAAATAGTCCTATTTGCCCTTATCTAAGAACTTACTCGTGTCTCCTGCGTTGAAATGTCCTCCCTTGCTGACACGAGATATTCTCCTAACAATCTATACTTTCCTATACAGCAAAAAAATACCGAAGATTTTCGGCATTTTCCTATGGATTCCTGATAAAAATCTTATCCATTTTCGATGGCAAACATCAATTCCATTTCTGCCGCGACTTCTCCATCAACCGTAGCTGTCCCTTTCCCTTTTCCGATAGACCCGCGCAAGCGTAGAATTTCAACCTCAAGACGAAGCTGGTCTCCGGGTTTAACTTGGCGTTTGAAACGACATTTGTCGATACCGGCGAAAAAGGCAAGCTTCCCCCGATTTTCTTCTGCTTTTAAAATCGCCACCGCACCTGTTTGGGCCAGTGCCTCTACGATCAGTACCCCCGGCATTACCGGATAATCAGGGAAATGGCCGTTGAAGAAGTCTTCATTGGCCGAAACATTCTTAATCCCGACTGCCCGCTTACCTTCCTCAACCTCCAAAACCCGGTCGATCAGAAGAAACGGATAACGATGGGGAATGATAGAACGAATCTCATTGATATCAAGCATGGGATCCTCCAATTTAGAAATGGGGCGAAAGGCTATTCCGCATCTTTGTAAACGACATTATAGACATGCATCCATGTCTGCTTGTCGAAGACATCCATCGGATCGCCCTTTCCGACCACACCATAACCAACCATTGCTCCGGCGGCTAAACTTGCGGCCAACAAAATCACCACGATCAAGAGGCGAAGCCAAATGGGAATCAGCCGAATGCGATACTTATGCTTGCCCCGTTTTTTCTCTTTCTTTTGCTCACGTCTTGCTTTACGGGTTTCGGCACTTTCTTCGCCGGATGCCATTTCCACATCCATTTCAGCTTCTGTATTCGTTTTTTTCAGTTCAGCTGCTTTTCTCTGAGTCATGATGATTCTCCATTTTTCTTCAATATATCATGTTTCACGACTTACGCAAAGAGATTAGCGAATACTGTTGATCACTTGCATCGATTGGTCGGCAATTGAAATGGCCCGTGCATTAAATTGATAGGCCCTTTGAGCATTGAGCAACTCTGTCATTTCATTAGCCAGATCAACATTCGAAGCTTCCAGAGCGCTCTGTCTGACATCGACTTCATCAGCAGCCGCTGGATCAAGAACATCCGCCTCGTTCAAATTCAAATTCTGCAAATCCGGTAAGGCGAACTGATTGCCTCCAACTGATTCAAGCAATTGCGGTTTCAGGACCCTCACAATTGCAAGACGCCCTGAGACAAGTTGTTCACCGGACTCCAACGTGACTTCTATTCGGCCTGACTGATCAATCGATATTGTTTCATAATCGGCGGGGATTTGAATTCGCCCGTTTGTTCCGGCTACAAAGTCTCCATCCTGATTTACGAGATTTAACAGTCCCTGATTAGTGGAGTCAGGTTGTAAATAAAACGCCCCGTTCCGGGTATAGGTCCGATCCTCACCGTCAGCCGTTTCAATTTGGAAGAATTGATACGGCTTCAGTAAGGCAACATCCAGCTTCCTCCCGGTTTGCTGAATGGACCCACGCTCCAGATCTAGATTCGTTTCACCAATCCTGGCTCCGTAACCCGAACGGATGCCATCCGGAGTCAATCTTTGGCCGTTGTTCTCATTATCATCTCCAGACAAATTGTCCACTTGCTGGAAAAGCAAATTGGAGAATTGAACCTCACGGCTTTTGTAACCGTAAGTATTCAAGTTAGCAAGATTATGGCCGATCGTATTGATTTTCTTTTGCAACTGTCCCATCGTTACGGACGCGCTGATCATTCCGGGATTCATTCGCCATTCCCCCTTTTCATTACAATAGCCGACGATATAACAATTCCTGTTTCACAGTAAAGCAACGTTCCAACCTATTAAAGGACTTCTAATTGAAATTCCTGTTAACCGATACGCCCTACCTTGTTGACCGCAAGTCCCATTGTCTTGTCGTACGCTTTCAATACTTCCTGGTTGGCTTGAAGGGTTCGAAAAGCGTCCATTAATTGCACCATCGATTTCTCAACATCCACATTGGAACCTTCGAGAAACCGCTGTTTCAACTGATACCCGATCTCTTCATTTCCAACAGCTGAGGGCAAAACGGCTTCGTCTTCATTGCGAAACAGCCCTCCGCCTTCCTTCACAAGATTCAACGGGTTTGCGGCATAAGCTATCTGGATTTGCCCCACCGCCGCACCATTATCTATGACAGTTCCGTTAGCTTCTACTGTAAATTGTGGATCTTCCAATACAATCGGCTCTCCTGCAGTATCAAGCACGAAATGCCCGGCATTATCAACCAGCCTCCCGGCCCCATCAATC
>DASVCO010000283.1:0-15925 GCA_036381575.1 Caryophanales bacterium | reverse complement strand
CCAGAGCATATGCCGCCATAGCGTCTATCGAAACAATAATCAATGTGCCCGCCAGGCCGACAAACAAAGAATTAAATACCCAGCGCATGACCGGTACGTCCAATCCTTTATGGAGAAACATATACTTATAATTTTCAAATGTAAAATGTTTTGGGAGCCATTGAAGCCCCCCGACGATAGCTTCGGTATCACTCTTGAGAGAGGTGGAAACCATCCATACCAACGGCGCAAGGAAAAAAACTGCGATGACCGAGGCGAGAAGAATCAGCAAAATGTTCTTTGACTTTTTATTCATCTCCTTTTCCACCCCCGCGAATATTGGATACCTTGAACTGAAGCAAGGAAATAATAATCATAATCAGCGCCATTGTAATAGCCATCGCGGATGCTGACCCCAGGTGCCTTCGA
This sequence comes from Caryophanales bacterium, assembly GCA_036381575.1. GTDB lineage: Bacteria > Bacillota > Bacilli > Bacillales > DASSOY01 > DASSOY01. The sequence continues at coordinate 15,517 of DASVCO010000283.1, read as the reverse complement.
TCAAATGCTTGTTGGACAATCCCCATTAACAGCACTTGGGTAGAATCCCCCGGCCCGCCTTCAGTCATTAAATATGGTTGGCCGTAAACATTAAACGACGCAATCGTCGAGGTAATGACCACAAATAACGTGACCGATTTAATCGAGGGCAGGGTGATCTGGGTTAACCTTTGCCAGGCGCCCGCCCCATCAATAGCTGCCGCCTCATATAGTTCTTCCGGAACATCATTTAAGGCATTGACGAAAATAATCATATTAAAGCCGATTGTCCACCAAATCGTCGCAGCGACAATCGAAATCCACGCATAAGGTAAAGTGGTTAACCAGGGGATGGGGCCTATCCCGACCAAAGCCAAATAATTGTTAATTAAGCCCGCATTCGTGGCTAACAGCCAGAGCCATACAACTGCGATGACGGAAACGGAAATTGAATAAGGAATAAAATAAGCCGTTCGAAATAGGGTTCGTGCACCTTTCGGCAAACTGTTAACCAGCAAAGCAAGAGCCAGGCCGATGACAACGAGCAGCGGTACGGAATAGACGACAAATTGGAACGTATTCCAAAGCCCGTTGAAAAACTCCGAATGAAGCAAGGTGCTTGAATCAAACAGATCCACATAATTTTGAAATCCGATCCAGGGATGTTCAGATGCCAATAAACCCCATTCATGAAAGCTGATATAAATGCCATACAGGAGAGGAATGAATAAGAAGCATAAAAACATGATCAAATATGGGACGACAAATAATGTCGAGGTGATGGATCCTTTCGGTTTCCTCACAATAAACCTCCTCTTCTTACAATAACTCTAAAGAAAACCTGGCTTTCGCCAATTTTTTCGTAAATAGGCGTATAAGATAATCCAAATCTTATACTTTCTTACCGCGGAACAATGAAAGCAGGAGAATTCGGGCAGGCAACGCCCTTCCCGAATCCATCCTGTATTCTCTATTACTTTGCGGCTTTATTCGCTGCGTTTTCCGCCTTTTGCAAAGCTTCCTTCGCGTCAGCTTTACCTAACAATACCTTGTTGATCGCTTCCCAAAGCGGGGTTGTGTATGTGCCCCAGTTCGGATCCTTCGGAGCAAACTGTGCATATTCAAATTCCTTGACGATCGCAGGCTGATATTTCAGCGATTGGAATTCTTCGCTTGTATAGGTCGCTTTCGCAGCAGGTGCCTGGCCAGATTGAGCCCATGCCATTCCATGCCCTGCAACATATTTCAGGAAGTCCATTACACCTTTGACCGTTTCTTCGTCGTCCGATTTCGGAATGGCGAAGTTATGTCCGTCTGTATAAACCGCTTGCTTCTCTGTTCCAAGTTGAGGAACCGGAGCTTCACCAAAGTTCAATCCCGCTTCCTTAAATTGATTCAACATCCAGGGACCGTTAAACTGGATAGCGTTTTTCCCTTGCAAGAAGAGAGTGACTTCACCGTCTTGCTGAACATTTTTCGGCGAAACTTTATATTTGTAAATCAGGTCATGCTCAAACTTCAAAGCATTAACCACTGCGTCAGATGTATAGTCGACTTTGCCGTCTTTTACCATTAACCCGCCGTTTTGATAAACGATCGTCGGGAAAATAAATTGTTGCGGCCAAAGGGTTGGCACAACGTAGCCATACTCACCTTTATCTGCGTTCGTCAGCTTTTGAGTCATCTTAATAAATTCTTCACGAGTTTGCGGCGGCTTGTTCGGATCTAGACCGGCTGCCTTGAACATATCTTTGTTCCAGTACATGATCAACGGATGAATATCCAACGGAATCGCGTACAACTTTCCGTCGAAAGTATCTTGTTCAATAGCTGTTTTGTTATAGTCGGACTTTTTGATCTTGTCCCCGATAACCCCGCTCAGGTCTTTCAACAACCCTTTATTCACGTACTTAGTCAACTGGTTTCCGTGAATGATCAAAACATCAGGTGTATTTTTTTTACTGTTAAACGACAAGTCCACTTTCTTGTAGTAATCAGATTGCGGAACGATTTGAAAGTTCACATGATACTTGCTCTGTGAATCGTTATAGGCATCAACAATCTTTTTCATATTCGGGCCATCAGGACCAGAGAACGGACCCCAGAAAGTAATTTGCTTGGCTTCTCCGGAACCTTCCGAGTCACCAGCTCCCCCGGCATTCCCTGAGTCCCCATTACCTGAACAGGCAGCCAAAGAGAAAACAAGTAAACCGGCAAAGATCCAACTTAACCATTTCATTTTTTTCATGACTTTTCTTCCCCCTTAAATTTTAATGGATTCCACTCCTGGGCTATAGGTTAAATAAGTTAATTAACTATCAAAAAAGAAGCAATCATTTTACTGAAGGATTAGCATAAGTTGAAGAATATCGATTAATCCCGGATCATAAATAGACTATTGCTCCCCTTACCTATGGATGCGCTTTCAAATCTCTCAAAAGTCCATTCAATACAAGAATTTTTATTATGCAATAAGGTGTGTTTCAATATAAAATGCCAGCCTTTGTTTTTTCTCCTCCTTCGTTGTAATCACTTACAACCCTTACACCCAATATATTGAGGCCCCACACCTCCTATAATCGAAAATTTTCAAACAATTATTCAATCAAATTGTAACATGTTTTTATATTTCATTACAAGTATTATTTCAATAAAGACAAAAAATAAAAAGGCCCCCCGCGGAGCCCTTTAAATCAAATCATTTCATTGATCCACATACTGAACCTTCATGATAATATCTTGTTCGTAATTGCCAAACGTCCTTCCGAACAAATTCAATCCGCCTTTATTCAACGCGTCTTTTTTTATTCCAAAGTTTACGGATATATAAGGACGCGAATGAATATTCAGATCGTCAATTTTCACTCCTGATAACCCGGTACCATCGATGAAACAACCTTGTTCATTCACCCTCCAACGTTTCAATAATCCAAATTGCGTGTTGTGGGTCTCCCACCACTGAGGTGTCAAAAAGCCTCTCTCTCCGCCAAAATCACCCGGTGAGGTCCAGGTTCCCAGTTCAAGGCCATTGATCCAAATCGTAATATCTGAGGGCCAATCCAACCTTGAATAGGGAGCTTCCGAGCATATTTCCGCTGAAATCTCCAATTCCTTTACCTTGGAACCGTGTGGCACCCGATTCGGGAAACGATATTCAACCTTTCCACTTCTAAACCAGAGCAGCTGGGCTTCCTTATGTTCCGGTTCATAGAAACTTCTCGGATCATCCTGTAATCCGAGCTGGCCATGTTCCCCCAAAATTCCGCAAGTGGGTTCAACCTCGCAATTCACGTATTCGCCAATAGGCATTTCAAAGATCGCGCTGTTTCCGGCAGGCGGTTCTTCAGGGCTGAGATCAATAATGATCCGGTCATATCTTTTGGAGCTGATTTTCTGGCTCCCTCTTCCCGGAACAATTTCGGTGGAGAGTAACCCCGCGTCCTCCAGCTTCTTGACATTAACAGCTGTTGTCGAAAAAGGGAGCTGGAGTTTTTCAGAAATTTCATTGACATTCAACGGTTCATTGCTAAGAATCTCCATAATTTTCATTCTATGCTCATTGGATAAAGCTTTACTGACGTTAATAGCTTGTTCTGGCGACAAGTGTAAGATTCTCAATCCAGGTTCTCCTTTTATAACAACGTTTATTAAAATAATAACACAAATCCATGAATTTCCGAATTCTCAACTCTTGTCAACTAACTTTGGAAAAAGGGACAGTTTGGACGGTAAATTAAAAAACAGATGACCTCCCGGAAAAGTCATCTGTCTTTCTGGTGCGTTACTTTGAGTTCATAGTAGTAAAATGATAGGTGGTTTCCGCATGATAAGCTTTCCCCTTTTCCAAAATGGCCGATTGAAACTGGGGATGGTGAATGGAATCTGGCGGGCCTTGGGTTTCCAGGCAGACGCCCAAATACTTTTCCGAGCGGGTGCCTCTGATATGAAAATTCTCTTGGAGCTGATTGCCGGTGTACAATACAACACTTGGTTGATCGGTTTCGACCACAAGCTTGCGCCCGCTCTCCTCATCAACCAAAATTATTTCTTCCTGATCGTTGCCGCTTAATAGAAACGGATGATCGAAGCCATTGCCCACCAACTGATTTTGTGCATGTGAAGAAGCCGGGCCTCTTTGCAGCTTTTGACCCTTTCTGAAATCAAACGGTGTATTTTCGACATCCACAACCTGGCCGGTCGGCAATAATTCACGATCCAGCTCAAGAAATTGATCACTTTTCAATGTTAAGGTATGGTCCAATATTTTTCGTTTCAAATTGCCGCTTAAATTAAAATACGAATGGTTGGTGACATTCAATAAAGTGTCCTGATCCGAAACACCGTCATAAGAAATAACAAGTTCATTTCGATTGTTCAATCGATAAATAACCTTAATATCGACATTCCCCGGATAACCTTCTTCACCATCAGGGCTTCTATAGGAAAACTCGACACCGGCCTCATTTTCTTTTTCAAAAACCGCCGTTTCCCATACTACATGGCTGAACCCCTTCGGCCCTCCGTGTATGTGATTTTGGCTTTCATTCCGAGGCAGACTGTAGCTTTGGCCATTCAGTTCGAATTGTCCCTCTTTGATCCGGCCGGCCACTCGCCCCACAACCGCGCCAAAATAAGGAGAATGCTCTAGATACTCTTCCAGGGAATCAAACCCTAACACAATATTTTCCACCTCCCCATCACGATCGGGGGCTAGAATTTTTGTTATAATACACCCATAATCCAAACAGGTTACGGTCATGCCTTTGTCATTCTTTATTGTAAACAAATGGACTGTCTGCCCGCTGATCTCTCCAAATTTCTCTTTACTTACTTCCATTTCCGTTTCCCTCTCCCTTCTTATAGAAAAGGGGACCCGAAATCCGAAGTCCCCTTCATAATCGTTAAACAGCCACTACCTTAATTCTTTAACGCCGTCCCCAATCTCGCAAGTATAAAAGACCGGGGCCAAACCGGTTTCTTTCTCATAGGCTTCCTGAACCTGCCTCTTGAACTTGGAGATGACATCGTTTTGAACAATACTTATCGTACAGCCGCCAAAGCCGGCGCCTGTCATCCTCGTTCCAATACATCCCTTAACGGCCTTCTGGGCATTAAACAACGCATCCAATTCAGGCCCGGTTACCTCATAATCATCACGCAATGATTCATGCGATTGCTTCATCAATTCGCCGAAAACAACCAGATCACCTTTCTGCAACACTTTTCGCGCCAGATTCACACGCTCGTTTTCCGTAACAACATGCCGGACACGTCTAAGAACCTTATCATCTTCAATCATGTCCTGTACCTTTCTGAATTCGTCAATTGAAAGTTCCCCCAGGGACTGAACATCCTTCTTTCTTTTTCGAATGGCTTCAAGCCCCTGTTCACACTCTGCCCGCCGTTCATTGTATTTGGAGTCAGCCAATCCGCGGCGCTTGTTGGTATTCGTAATCACAAGCCGATAATTCCCTAATACAAGTGGAACCTTTTCATATTCAAGAGTACTGCAATCCAGTAGAAGGGCATGGTCTTTCCTTCCAAAACCAACAGCAAATTGGTCCATAATTCCCGTGCTGACCCCAATGAAATTATTTTCCACATGCTGGATAAGTTTTGCCAATTGCAGGGTCCGAAATGGTTTTCCCGCCATCTTAGACAGACCAAAGGCGGTTACCATGCCAATTGAGGCGGAGGAAGACAAACCGGCTCCGTTTGGAATGTTCCCGTAATAATACACATCTGCACCACTAAGCTCAACATTCTTCAAAAGTTCCCGCACGACACCTTTCGGATAATTCCCCCATCGATCCTCATTTTGAAAATGAAGTTCTCCAGCGGAGAAAGATACCGGCTCATCTGGAAAGCTTTCGCTGAACAAATGAAATTCCCTGTCATTTCGAGGCCTGGCGGCCATATAAGTTCCCATTGTTAAGGCTGCAGGAAACACAAATCCACCATTATAATCAGTATGTTCCCCAATGAGATTCACCCGGCCCGGGGCGAAAAACAGACGAATTTCCTCGTTATTTCCCGGAAAATAATGTTGAAATCGCTCGATCATTTCTTTCTCCATTCAACCCCTCTCCCCAGCATACTCAGAAACGGCAGAGCGCAAAATCGCCGATGTCTCCTCTACTTTCCTCGGGTTAGCAGCGGCCCATCCTCCTGTTTCTGAAGAAGCATTGTATTTTATTTTGTCTTCTCCGCGTAACGGAGGATAGAATTCAATATGAAACCGATAATAGTCGTGCACATCATCTCCTGCCGCCGGTTCCTGGTGCATGGTCATCATATACGGGAAACTTCGATTATATACACGATCCATTCCACCGACAACATTTTGCAAAATCTCACCCAGCTGGCGTTTTTGCACTTCCGTAAATTCCGTAATGGCTGTATGGTTCGTTTTGCTGACAATAAATACGCCGTACGGATAATCTGTAAAAAACGGAATGAAAGCAATAAAATGATCGTTCTCAAGAATGACACGTTCACCAAACCGCTTTTCCTCAGCTATCATATCCTCAAATAAATTGCGTCCGTGCTCTTTGTAATAGACTAAGCAAGAATCCAATTCTGTCTTCACCTTCAAAGGCACAAATGGATAAGCATAAATCTGCCCGTGTGGATGAGGCATTGTTACGCCAACCTCTTCACCACGGTTTTCGAAAATCATTACGTACTCATGGTTAGGGTTCTCTGCCAATTGGGCATAGGTATCCGCCCATAAATTCACAAGCTTATTCATATGACCGCTGGACAAATCCGGGATTGCCGCATGATGGTCGGGTGAATATAGGACAACCTCACATTTCCCAACTGCTTCCCTCGTCGTGTACAGTCCACCACCAACCTGATCAGGTTCAGGCGGATTCGGCGACAACACAGGGAAATCATTATGGTACAAATGAACGTCATAGTCCTCCGGAACCTTTCCGGATCCAGGACAAAACGGGCAATTTCCTTTCGGCATGTTCGGACGTTTTTGCCGTTGTGCCGATACCATTGTCCAGTCCCGCAACAATGGATTGTATCTCAATTCCGCCATAATGGTTTCACTCCTTTGTGCTCGCTTAGTTTGTTAATTAATTTTATTTTCTATGTTGTTTTCATTATATAGACCGGTTGCATATTTTGCAATAGAAACTTCGTGCGATATATAATAGTATTAATTAATTTAATTATGTTCAGTCATAATGAAAATCCGGGGCGGAGGCCAAGGGGTTCTTAAGGAAGTCAGATTGAGAACAAAGTCAATTCCCAACTTAAAGAACAAAGCGCTGGTTCCCGAAGCAGGACTAAACGCGAAAATATTCGGACGCAAATCGACAAAGGTGAATTTAATTTATCGTCCGTTGTGATTGGGAGGAATGAGTATGCCACAAGCACCAACCGTCGGAAGCTTTCAGCTGATGAAGTCGTTGAACCGTTCCCTGGTTTTAAATACAATTCGCAAAGAAGGGCCGATTTCCCGCGCGGATGTCGCCAAGATGACAAAATTGACACCCCCAACCGTCAGCAATATCGTGAAAGAGCTGTTGGACTCAGGAATTATTATTGAGAAAAATCAAGGCGTTTCCCGAGGCGGCCGTAAACCGACAATGCTTGTGATCAACGCAGGGAATTTCTATGTAATCGGCCTTGATGTCGGACCTAAAGATATCAAAGTGATCATAACAGATTTGAACGCCAATATAGTTGATGAGTTCCAAAAGGATATTCCAAAAAAAATCTCCAATAAAGGATTACTAGCCTTAATAAAAGAAAGCATCCACCGCCTATTGGAGACCAGCCGGGTCGACCCGCACAAAATGCTTGGAGTCGGTGTCGGTATGCACGGAATGGTAGATGTTGAGAAAGGTGTTTCGCTCTTCGCCCCTAACTTACAGTTGCGTGACATCCCTATTAAGAAATCGCTTGAAGAAGAATTCAAAATGATTGTCAAGGTCGAAAACGATGCCAGAGCCATGGCACTCGGGGAAGTCTGGTTCGGAAACGGAAGCGGGGCGGAATCCGCAGTATGTGTGAACGTGGGGCGAGGCATTGGGGCCGGAATTATTATTAACGGAAAACTGTTCCATGGAGAGCATTTCATTGGTGGTGAAATCGGCCATATGACCATTGATATTGATGGCCCGAAATGCAGTTGCGGCAACTACGGCTGCTTGCAGGCTCTGGCAGCCGGCCCGGTGATCGCGGACCGGGCCGCAAGAGAACTTGCAATGGGGCGGGAAAGCCTGCTCACAGAATTAGTCGAAGGTGACCTCGAATCAATAACCGGAGAATGGGTTCACAAGGCTGCTGAAAAAGGCGACCAGCTCAGTAAAGAGATTCTGAGTGAGGCGGGCCGGTACCTGGGAATTGGACTGACCAACTTGATCCATACAGTCAATCCGGACCGAATTGTAATCGGCGGAGGAGTTGCCAAATCCGGAGATTATATTCTTAAGAGTGTCAAGGCGACCATCGCGCAAAGAGCTCTTACAAATGAGGCGAAACGAACGAGTATCCATCTATCAAAGCTGGGAGAACAAGCCACCGCAATTGGTGCAGTCTCATTGTTGCTTGTTGAACTGTTTTCAACCCGAACAACTGAATAATGAATTCCTGATTAAAAACGGGCTGCAGCAGCAGCCCGTTTTGTGCAAAATGGAAAATCCGTCCAATGCCCTCGTGCTTTGGACACAAAAAGCCGAATTTGGCATCCGCCTTTTTCCCTATTTTTTGAAAAATCAACCAACTATCATAAGATATGTTGTATACTTGCCTTATAGATTGGACAACTGTCCCTACAGAATGAGTGAGCTTTAATCAGGAGGTGATTTCCTTGACTCCGTTCGAATCGCTCACGCTCATGATAACCTTTGGGTTACTGATTGCTACGATGATGAATTCACGGAGACGTTAACCTGTCATCACACTCATTCTGTTAACTTGGCCGGGGCCCCACACCCCGGTCTCTTTTATTTTATCTTATCTTTCTTCCTTAAGTAAATCAAGATCATTTCTGAAACTAAATCAGAAGGACAAAGTCAACACTCTGTCCTTCTCGGTTCCGATCTGTTTCAGGAGGTTGAATGGGTCACTGGACTGGGAACATCCTATTACCGGCTGCAGCCGCCTGCTCCGGCAATAATCATGGAATCAACAGCACGGCGATTCTTATTATGCAACACCCACTCTGAAATCCGGTGTTACGCTATTACCTTATGCGGCGGCAGGACAAAGCGTAGCGGACAAGTGCGGAAGGCGAACAACGATTTTTCGGTTGAAAAAAACCAACAGGTTGATCAACCCTTCACCGAGCCAGCCAGCAGCCCCCGGATAAAATAACGACCGGCCAAAACATAGACAAGCATTGTGGGCAAGGCCGCAAGAATCGCACCAGCCATCTGAATATTCCAGTGAACGATCTGACTTCCGGCCAGATTTTGTAACGCCACCATCACAGGGTGCTGATTGTTCCCCGTAATCGTAATCGCGAACAAAAATTCATTCCAAATATTTGTGAATTGCCAAATTGCGACCACAACGAACCCTGTGATGGAAAGTGGTACGATAATATGCCGGAAAATCCGGATAAATCCGGCACCATCGATTTGGGCTGACTCGATCATTGACTCAGGAATGCTGGCATAGAAATTCCTGAACATCAAAGTTGTCAGGGGAATTCCGTAAACAACGTTGACCAATACCAAGCCGGCAATAGAATTGTAAAGGCCGATCTTTTGGATGGTCTGAATCAACGGAATCAAGATGCTTTGATACGGAATAAACATTCCGAATAACAACGCCGTGAAAACCCACTCAGAGCCTTTGAACTTCCACTTCGACAAAACGTAACCATTCAACGACCCGAGCAAAGCGGAAAGAAGCGTAGCCGGGACGACCATGAGTACACTATTCCAAAAGTTCGGCGCCAATTTATCAAAGGCCTTAGCATAACTGGAAAAGTCAATCGTGCTCGGCAACTGCCACATGGTCGCAAATGATACTTCATCAAATGGCTTTAAGCTCGTAACGAGCAAGACATAAAATGGAACGAGGAAGCACAAACTGAACAAAATCAAGATCGCATAGACCACGCCTTTTGAAAAGGTTCTTGTCATTTTACGCCTCCCCTTTCCTGCTTCTGATTAGGTACGGCACGATGAAAATCGCCACCAGCAACAACATAACAATCGCGATCGCCGCCCCCTGGGCATAGAAGTTCCCCTGAAAGGTCGCGTTGAACATATAAACGGCTGGCATGTCAGTGACAAAGTTGGCGCCTGGCCCCGTCATGGTGTAAATTAAATCAAAGATCTTCAAGGAAATATGCAGCATCATAACAATTACGCCGAATGTAATCGGTTTTAACTGCGGCAAGATCACTTTAAAATAAACCTGCCGTTCGTTGGCCCCGTCAATGCGCGCAGCCTCACGATGTTCATCGGGAATGCCTCTCAACCCGGCTAAATACATAGCCAATGAAAAACCTGTCATTTGCCAGGCAGCCGCAATAATAACGGAAATGAGAGCCAACGGTAACCCGAATTGGATCTGAAAGATATCCCAACTTGGAACAACCGCCGTATTCGTATACCATTCCGGGGTCCAACCGAAGTTATCCAATATTAAATTAACACCGGTTTTCGGATTCAAGACCCAACGCCATACGACACCGGTAACAACGAAGGACAAGGCCATTGGGAAAAGAAAAATATTACGGAAAATCGATTCGCCTTTGATTTTTTGATCGAGCAAAATTGCAAGGAACTGCCCCAAAAAGACAACGACAGCAATAAAAAAAACCGTAAAAAATATCATGTTCCGGATATCTGACTGGAAGCGGAACGTTTGAAAGATATAAAAATAATTGTCGAGCCCCGCAAATGATAAATCCGGTATCAGCGAGTTCCAGTTGCTGAACGACACATAACCGGTCCAGCCGATAAAGCCATACACGAAAACCGCAATTAAAAGGAGCGACGGAAGCAGAAATAGAACAGCAAGCCATCTATCCCTGGATAAAGGCTTCGACCCTTTCTTGTTGAATTTCGTTATCGTATTCGCTGCATTGTTCGTATCAACACTTTGCAACGCCTTTCCTCCTCACATCCACAATAAAACAAAGAGGAGCTACCCCTGCAGCTCCTCTTGTCCCGAAAGTCTACTTCCCTAACAGCGAGCTTGCTTGCTTTAATTTACTGATAAATTGATCAACATTTTGTTGCGTAACGAAAACGTTGACGGCATTATTAACCTTCGTTAAGAATCCCGGAGATGCCGCCGATCCATGGGCAAGACTCAATGCCAAAGAACTGTTTTCCTTCGCGGCCTGAAAGTCTTCAATGGTTGACTTGCTGTATACGTTAAATTTCGATTTATCAACATCGGTACGCGCCGGAATTGACCCTTTGATTTTGTTAAAGGTCACCTGCGCTTCTTTCGTGCCAAGATAGGACAAGAATTTCTTCACAGCATCCGGATTTTCAACCCCCTTTGGAAGACCAAATGAATCGTTGATCACCATAAAGGATTGCTGTGTACCCGGTGTTTCAATCCAGCCAAAGTCCTTCTTCGGTTCCCATCCCTTCGCGACGAAATAACCTTCTGCCCAATCTCCCATTACAGTCATCGCCGCTTTTCCGTCAATAACCAGTTGGGCGGCATCCTGCCAGGCGAGAGAAGCATGGTTTTCGTTAATATAGCCGAGCATTTTCTTGAAAATATCCGCCGACTCTTTGACAGCTGGATCGTCAAAAGGGACTTCTCCCGTCCACAATTCAGCGTATTTTTCCGGCCCAAGTTTAGCGAGCAGGGTATTCTCGAACAACATAGTGGCCGGCCAAATGTTTTTGTCCCCGAGAGCGAGCGGTGTTACGCCGTTTGCTTTTAACTTTTCGGCCGCTGCAAAGAACTCTTCAAAGGTTTTCGGCGGCTGCACCCCGTTTTCTTCGAAAACCTTCTTGTTGTAAAAGATGACATTGCCTCGATGAATATCCAATGGCACGGCCCACACATGATTATTCTTGCTGTTCATATCGATAATCTTCTGCGGGAAAACGCCGTTCCAGCCATTTTTCTCATATAGTTTATCAAGTGTAGCCATCTTTCCGGCATCCACCCATGTGAATAGCTCTGCGCCGCCGTGAACCTGAAATGTCGCCGGCGGGTCTCCTCCCTGCATTCTCGTAGCCAGTACGGCCTTCGCATTCGATCCTGCTCCTCCGGCCACTGCCGCATTCACGGCGTTAATGTTCGGATACTTTTCTTCGAATCCTTTCAATAAGGCTTTCAACGCATCGGCTTCCCCGCCGGCTGTCCACCAGCTGAAAATTTCAAGCTTCACCTTATCTCCACCCACGGTGTTACCGGAGTTGTCATCCTCTCCAGAAGCTCCCGAGTTCCCGGAGCCTCCCGAGTTACTGCATGCCGCAAGGATCATGCTAAGTGCCATTATCAGCGCAGCGAAAATACTAAACTTCTTTTTCACATTTGTTCCCCCTTCATTTCATTAAGTGAAACCGCTGTCATTTTGATGATAAAATAAATTGCCGTCCTGTAAGGAGGAATCTTCTTCATTATTTTGCGATTCTCTGTATTTTTTTGCGAATGGGAATTTATTTCCCAAAGATTATTATTAGCGAACAGAAGCACGATATTGACTCGGGGAACGGCCCGTGCTTTTTTTAAAAACCCTGCTGAAATAATTCGGGTCATGATATCCGGCTTCAAAACAGATTTCTTTCAGGCTCATGCGCGTTGACTTTAATAATGCTTTCGCCTTGCGGATTCTCACTTCTGTCAAGTATTCAATAAAGGTTACGCCATTATGTTCTTTGAATAATTTACTGAAATAGTAGGGGCTGAGATCAACATGGGCTGAGACCCTTTCAAGTGTGATTGATTCGTTGTAATGGCTGTCTATATACTGCCTCGCTTCTTCAAGTAGACTGTGGGCGCTTTCCGATTGCCAAAGGCGGATTTTTTCAACCGTACGTGCCACCTGAACCCTCGCCCATTCCCGCATTTGGAACGTATCAACCCATTCTTTATACAAGGGTGTTACCTGAGCCGATATTCCCATTTCTTCAGCCAATTTCCCCAACATAAACGATAAACTTTCCAGGCGGTTTTGCATTTTTTCCGGCGAATCCCGCAATTCGGGAACATAACGTTCAAAAGCCGAAAGGGCACCGTCCGAGTCGCCATCCTTCACCGCCTCAAGCAGCTGTTTCTCCACCTTAACCATGTCAGTCTCCGGTGGCTCAACAAGAGATGAGTGATAAGCGATGTAACGGACGTTTTGATTAGTTTGTTCAAGCGCGGCGAGTGCTTCTTCATATGAACGGGAGAATGCTTCGACCTTACCCACCGATGTACCGATACCAATCCGTGCTTCAACATCATCAAATACGCGGTTAAAGGCCTGAAGTATTTCTTTTACAATCCTGATTCCCTGAGAACGAGCTGTTCTTCCATCATTTTGTTCGGTAACAAGAACCGGGATCATTCCGGCCGACATTGGCCCGACCAAACACTCCACTCTTTCGATAAATGCCTTTTTCATCCACTCGTAGACTTGTTTATACTCCCCTTTCGATTTCTCCACTTTCAAGAACGACAGGCGGCAAACCACCGCATACACTTCTCCCTCCCCAAGCTCAAGAAACTCGCGCCATTCCGAGGCTTCTGTTTCTTGCACATGATCCATCAGGAGAGAAGTTACCCATTCTGAACGAACAAATGACAACGCCCGGCCCAATTGATTTTCTAACTCCGTGTGCTTCCTGTCACTTTCCCTTTCTGAACCCACTTCTTCAATGACACGTTGAACCGTTTCAATAATTTCGTTTTTTCTGCTCGGTTTCAACAAATATTCTTTTACACCTTCTTGCATAGCTTCCCGTGCATACTCAAACGTATCGAACGCCGACACCATAATGAATTTTGTCGCCGGACGCACCTTTTTAATCCGTCGCATTGCCTCCAGCCCGTCCATCCCCGGCATCTTAATATCCATCATTATAATGTCCGGCTCCACCTCGACCGCCAGCCGAACCGCATCTTTCCCATTCACTGCCTCTCCCGCCACTTCCGCTTGCTCAATTCCCCTTGTCAACATCAGCCGCATTGCCTGCCGTTCAATAGCCTCATCATCAACGATCAACAACTTGTACATGTTGTTCTCCCTCCTCTCTCCTTGGGGGTATTAGTAATGTTACCTTCGTTCCCTTTCCTTCTTCGGATTCAATGTCAACCAACCCCGATTTCCCATAAAACAACTCAAGCCGTTTGATAACGTTTTTGACACCAAGCCCTGTAGAATGCCCTTTTCTGTCTTCGGATCCACTTTCTCCCGCAGGATCCAGCAACCGATAAAGTGTTTCCTTCTCCATTCCAACTCCGTTATCCGTTACTTCAATAATTACGCCGTCGTTTTCCCCACGTTCAATTCGAAGGTTAATTTCCGCTCCTTTTTCATAGGATTCAATCCCGTGAATGAAAGAATTCTCGACAATGGGCTGCAACGTCATATTGGGAATTTCCACTGCCAAACAAGATTCATTGATTTCCGTTTTGAAAGTGACCCGATCCCCGAAACGGGCTGTCTGCAGGAAGAAATACTCACGAATGACCTCTACCTCTTTCCCAAGTGTAGTTGGTTTTTCAAGGCTGGAAAGATTGTGGCGCAAAAGCGCGGCCGTCGATTCAATCAACTCGCTTGTCCGCTCCGCTTCTTCAAGATAGGCTGTTTTCGAGACCGTGTTCAATATATTGAACAAAAAGTGCGGATTGATCTGGCTTTGCAAACTTTTCAGTTCCATCTCCTTCAACAATTGATCGAGCTTTGACTTTTGTTTGATCTCCTCAACCATTCTATAGGTTTTGGTTCGCATCTCATTAAAGGTGTGAGTCAGAAATCGCAGTTCATCCTTGGTGGAAACCTCGACGGGTTCACCGTCAAACTTCCCTCGTGAAATCTCCTCAGCCGCAGTTGTCAACCGGCTGATCGGCCTTGTTATTCCCCGCGAAAACCAGACAGCAAACAGCAAGGATAACAAAAAAGTCGAAATGAACACGAATATCCCCATTGAATTAAAATATGCGCTTTTCCTGCTCATCTCCTGATAGAATCCCTGAAAGCTGTTGAGTTCATTGTTCAACAAATCAAGCGTGGTCTGCCGGATAAACAGCGAAATGTTTTCCGCATTTGTTAAATGGGAAGAATAACGGTTGAGTTTTCCGGTTTGATAGGCCCTTGAGACAATCGCGCACTGTTCTAGAAAACTTGTAATCATGTGGGAATAGTTTTCCACTGTCAGGTAATTATCCTCATTAATAATAGCCGGAAGCTTCGCTTGTTCCACCTTCAATGCCTGGCGGGCCACCAAATAATCTTCATAAACCTCCGATGTCTGTTCAACCAAATACGCATTCAACTTCTCATAAACATCCGTCGTTCTTTGGGAAACCTCGTTCAACAGGAAGAAACGGTTGAGAATCCGGTTGTATTGGCCGATCGAGTGTTGATTGTTTTGATATAAAA
>DASVCO010000282.1:0-3587 GCA_036381575.1 Caryophanales bacterium | reverse complement strand
CGTGCTTTCAGCCTCTTTCTACAGCTTTCATCCTGGCTTCTGATTTCTGACCTCTGGCCAATAGTGTTTCCACAAGTCTGATAAATTATGATAAGCCTACCAAGTCTGCATTAGCAGCTTGTATTCTTCGGATAATTCCATGAAAAGTTCACGATTACGATTCTCCAGCGCTTTATCGATCGCCTCTTCAAGTCGTTCCTTCTTTAACTTAAACCATGACTCATCAAGAACCATTTGGGAGTAAACGTCCGCGATTGAAACCTTGGCGATATTCTGTTTTCTCGTGGCGAAGTTTTTCATGTTCTCATTGTAAGACATGCGTTTACTCATTTTTATATCCCCCTTGAGGCCTTTTTTCTATTATAATGCGATTTCTCTAAAATTTCAATTATCAATTTCAAAAAGACCATCAAAAAAATCAGGGCTGATTTCTCAGCCCTGATTATTATCTGTGATTTTTATGATATTGCTTGTTGCGGCGCGGTTTTCGCCCTTTCTGAGGAAAGGAGCCCTTGGACCGATAATTATTCCGCCGTCTATTGTTACCACCTTGTTGATTTCTTGACTTCTTCTTTCCTAAAGGTGCCTCAGCAGTCAGCCTTACTGGAGTGGTATCCGGTTCTTTCGTTAACAGTTTAAGCGCTCCGGCCAACAATGACACGGAATCACTTCGTTCCAGCAAAGATTCCGCCGAATCTCTGTATTTCTCCGCATCCTTCTGGCCCACTGCCCATAATATTTTTTCGAGCGCAGCCTTTTGCTGGCTTTCCAATGCTTCTGAGAACGTAGGCTGTGGCTTCCTCGTCATTTTCTTTTTCGTCAGGCGTTCGATTGTCTTTAAATGCCCTTGCTCTCTTGATGATACGAAAGTTGTCGCCAATCCGGTCTTTCCGGCTCTGCCTGTACGGCCAATGCGGTGAACATAGCTTTCCGGATCCTGAGGAATGTCGAAATTATAAACATGGGTCACACCACTTATATCCAGTCCTCTTGCAGCAACATCCGTCGCAACCAGCACTTCTATTTTTCCGTTTTTAAATTTACTCATCACGCGGTCACGCTTTGGCTGGCTTAAATCACCATGTAATCCTTCCGCGGAATAACCGCGCTTATTCAATGCATCCGAAACCTCGTCAACTCTACGTTTCGTCCGTCCGAATATAATCGCAAGGTCAGGGGCCTGCATATCAAGCAAGCGGCACAGCACGTCGAATTTCTGTCTTTCTTCCACTTCAATATACTGTTGCTCAATATTCGAAACCGTCATTTCTTTAGCTTTGACGCGAATCGTTTGCGGATCTTTCATAAATTGATGGGCCAATTTCCGAATCGGGTCGGGCATCGTTGCCGAGAAAAGCATGGTTTGCCGCTTTTCCGGTACACTTTCGAGGATTTTTTCAATATCCTCGATAAAGCCCATGTTCAGCATTTCGTCCGCTTCATCCAGCACGACGGTTTTCAACCCGTTGAGGCGGATGGTCCGCCGACGAATGTGGTCAAGCAGACGTCCCGGTGTACCGACAATAATGTTGGGTTTCTTTTTCAATGCCCTGATTTGGCGTCCAATGTCCTGTCCGCCGTAAACCGGCAGGGTCGAAACCTTTTTAAATTGGCCAATTGTATTTAATTCTTCCGCCACTTGCATCGCCAATTCCCGAGTCGGCGTCACAACAAGCGCCTGAATGTCGGGATTTCCCGGATCTATGTTTTCAGCCATCGGGATTCCGAATGCGGCAGTTTTTCCCGTTCCGGTTTGAGCCTGCCCGATCAAATCTTTCCCATCCATCGCAAGTGGAATGGTTTGCGCCTGAATCGGCGTCGTTTCTTCAAATCCCATCTTGTCAATTGCCTTATTGACGGGATTGCTTAAATTCAGTTCCAAAAATGTAGTCAATGAATATACTCCTTTATGATTTATCTCGCTAAACCACTTCATCTCAATCATATCGTCGATGTCATGTCAGTGCGTCCATATCGCCAACCACAATTGTTCACTACGCATATGTTTTATATTTCAGGTTGGGGTAACATCGTCTGCTCGACGAAGTAGTTTCCCGGCTTGGGCGCAGCACCGAACACTCATGATATTTTATTCAGGTATTAAGATCCCTTTTTTAATAAAAAAAGCATTTCCCGAGTCGGAAAAATGCCTCGTTGATTTCGAAGTTCCGTGCGAGCCGAATTTAACAATAACACGACCCGTCTACAATTGCAACGAGGAATGCCTGATGACCAGTAAAAAATCAATTTCCCCTCTTTAGGGATCTATCCTTATCTTACGGAAATAAACGCGTGCCCAAACAATTCAAAACCGGGCACATAGAATACCCTGAGGTGATAACTATGCCGGCAAAAACGGGCCGCGACTATGTTGAACGAATTGACCGCGCCGAGGCCAATGTTTGGATTGAGGGGAAACCGGTCAAAGGAAAAATTTCCGAGCATCCCGCTTTCAAGAATTTAATGAAAACGCAAAGCCGACTATACGATTTACAACACGATCCAGTCAAACAAGATAAGTTAACTTACAGCTCTCCGTTAACGAAAGACCTTGTCGGCCTATCGTACTTAATCCCGAAAACAAAAGAAGATTTGAGGAAACGCCGAATCATGTTTCAAGAATGGGCCCGTGAGAGTTTCGGGTTATTGGGACGTGCTCCTGATTATATGAATACAGCTGTAATGGTTTTCGGTGCGGCTGCCCCTGTTTTTGGGGAATATGCCGATAATGTCAAGAATTATTATGAATTCAGTCGTGAACATGATCTTTCCTTGACCCATACATTTGTTCAGCCACAAGTGGATCGTTCATCTTTATACTTAGAAATGGAAGAAGAACCCATTGCGGCGCAAATTGTCGACAAAACAAAAGATGGGATCGTGATCAAGGGCGCCCGTCTATTGGCTACCCAGGGAGCGACCACAGATGAAATCATGGTGTTTCCATCGGGAATGCAACTATGGCATTCCAAAGGCGATAACCCGCTTGCCTATGCATTTGCAATTCCGAACAATACGCCCGGATTAAAGTTCATTTGCCGCGAAGGTTATGATGACGGAAGCTCATCCAGGTTTGACCGCCCGTTAAGTTCACGGTTTGAAGAAGTAGATACCCTCGTTGTTTTCGATCGAGTGACTGTACCGTGGGACCGTGTCTTTGTCGCGGGAGACGCACATATGGCAAATCGCCTTTATACAGAAACCAATTTCAATGAACACGCCGTTCATCAGGTTGTTTCAAGGCAAGTCGTGAAAACGGAATTTATGCTCGGACTTATTTCCATGCTTGTGGAAACCATTAATATCGGCGAGTATCAACATGTCCAGGAGAAAGTCTCTGAGGTAATCGTCGCTCTCGAAACGATGAAAGGGCTGTTGTTATCTTCGGAGACCCAGGCAACATTGAACCAATGGGGAACAATGACCCCGGACAATCAGCCATTGCTCGCAGCGATGAATTATTATCCGCGTATTTATCCGAGAATGGCAGAAATCCTTCAGACACTTGGGGCAAGCGGACTGGTTACGCTCCCGACAGAGTCAGATTTTCATTCTGAACAGCGCAGTGATCTCGACAAATTCATGAA
>DASVCO010000281.1:0-9682 GCA_036381575.1 Caryophanales bacterium | reverse complement strand
GAAACATTCGACTGTCCATCTGATTGAGTATCATCTAATTTGGCTTTTTTTCGGAAAAAAACGATCAAAAAAGCAATAAATATGCAGACAACAAGTCCCCAGAAAATCCCTTCCATCGGCAAGGCAGAACCCTGGTGGCCGGCAGCCTGGTTAAGTTCTGCTTTCTGATCGGATGGGTTCAAATTTACTAACCCACCCACTGTTTGGCCGGCTACTTCGGGACTTATCAATTTCGACAGTAACCAAAAGACCGGATAAGCGAGGATAAAGCCAATACCGCGAACCAAAAGGCCAAACCCGGAAAAAAGCACCCACTTCACCGCCGGAAAGATTAGGAGAAGCAAAGCAGAAACCCCAACGAGCCCTATCACCGCCCCGGAACCCCACCGAATGTAAGCCTTCCTCTGTTCTTGACCGCCAAATCCGGCTTCAATCAACCTGGTGAACAATTTCATGCCAAGCAAATACACGAATTGCAAAACCACAATTACGAGTATAACGGCCTCGTGCTCGTAAAAAGAGAAGAAAATAAACAGAAAAAGCGCGAGAGCAAGGGTTAGGAAAAACAGGGCCACCTCGTTAAGAGTATCCGACAGATCCTGCAAACGGAATAGTAAGGTGAAGCCCCGCCAACAACAAACGGCAGCCAAACCAACAGCCAAAAACGCCGGAAAGCCGAGAACAAGTGCCAATGCGACCAATAGGGGCGCAACCAAAATCGGCACAACATAAGATACGGAGGTTTGGTTCCTCAAAAACAGAAAGAAAATAAACCCGGCTAACAAATACACGAGTAAAAAAGCGGTCAGCGGGGGCAACTGGTCCGTTCGCATATAAAAAGGCACAAGAGCAAGGTAAATGGCGAAACCTTCATACCCATAACGCAGAAAGCGTTGAAGCCTCATTAGGACACCGCCTTCCTGTTCGCGATATTGATGACATAGGAGCCGCCTTCTCTATGTTCGACCCTGTAAAGCCCAAACCCTTTCTTCCGCCATTTATGCAGCGTTCCCCTGTTGTCGTCATTATAAGATAAATTGCATACAATCATGATCGAATTGCGATCCTCCAGGCGATCAACATAAGCCAATAGCTGATCTGCCGGGACAAGGACGCTATTAATATTCACTCTCGCAAGTAATTCAAGCGCTTTCCCCAGTTGTTCCCTTCCTTCACCTGTCTGCAAATGCATCATTCTGTCCTTGCCGCGTGTTTTGACATTCATATACAATTCAAAAGGAATGCCGTGCTCAGCGGCGAATTTGCAAATAAAAGCAAGACAGCTGATTTCTCTTTCGAGATCGACGGGATGCGCCCTGTCTCTTGTCACATTCAATATGAGCACCCAGGTCATTCCGCTTGTTTTCTCGAAAATTTTCGTCTGCAGTTCGCCTGTTTTGGCCGATGCCTTCCAATGAACACGATTAAAAGGATCCGAAGACAGATATTCCCTTGACCCGGAAGGGGAAGTCAAATCTTCGTCAAGAGAATATTCCACAGGTTGTCTTCCCTGCCATGTTGTCCGGATTCTTTCCAATCCATACACCGATTCCAACTCAGGATAGATGATAATTTCCGTCCGGTACATCGGGTCGTAACTCATACGCATTTTTCCAAGGCCAAACCAATCATGAACCCCTACGTGCACGCCACGAAATTTGGCAACTCCCCGTTTTTTCCCCTTCAATTGAATATCTGCGGATTGAAGGCTTCGATGGTTAAGACTGATCGGAAACGAATAACGGTTCTGGCTTTTCCCGCCGGTTACGAAGTGCAATTGCGGACATTCCGCATAATCATCCAGAACAAATTCAAAAGTACCGGTAAAAAGCGGGAGTTTCCCCTCATTTGCAATCGGAAGGGACATGACATCTTCATCATTGACAAACATACGAATCCTCTGTGTCGCATTAACAAGATGAAGATTTTCCGCTATCTGGCGGAAATAATAAGAAATCATCCCATTCACGAAACAAAAGAATAAAGAAATCAGAAACAACAACAACGATTCAGTGTAAAGCGAAATGATAAACAAAAGAATCGACGCAGCATAAAAGAGAGTCCTGAATGGAACGTCATATTCCTTAAGCCATTCCTTCATCGTACGGCTCCGGCTTCAACAGGAACCTCAACTTCTTCCAGCAGTTCAGACAACAGTTTTCCCTTCGTCTTTCGCATCTCGCCTTCCATTGACAATACTAATCGATGGGCCAAAACGTAAGGAGCCATTTCCTTAACATCTTCGGGAATTACATATCCTCTTCCTTCGATGAAAGCTTTTGCCTGAACGCTTCTCATAAATGCCAACGTCCCGCGGGGGCTGACTCCCGTTTCAATAAATTCCGACTGCCTGGTGGCTTCAACAATATCCAATATATAATCTTTCAATTCCTCGGATAGATTAATTTCTTTCACTTTTTCCTGCAGTTCCAGAATGTCCTCCAACGCAAAGACCGGCTTCACCTGTTCCAGGGGCTCCTCTTTGCGGTACCGGGCCATCATTTGTTTCTCTTCTTCCCTCGTCGGATACCCCGTGCGGATCTGAAGCAAGAACCGATCCATCTGGGCCTCCGGCAGCGGGAACGTTCCCTGAGATTCAATTGGATTCTGTGTCGCCATCACAATAAACGGAGGCTCGATTTGCATCGTCTGTCCTTCTATGGTTACCTGGCGCTCCTCCATTGCTTCGAGCAAACTTGATTGCGTTTTCGGAGTCGCCCGATTAATTTCGTCAGCCAACAAAATATTCGTTAAGACCGGTCCCGGACGAAGCTGAAATTCTTGTTCTTTCGGATTAAAGAATTCAACACCTGTAACATCGCTTGGCAACACATCCGGCGTAAATTGAATACGGGTGAATTTCCCGTCAATGGATTTCGCAACGCTTTTCGCCATCATTGTTTTCCCGGTGCCCGGCACGTCCTCGAGTAGAACATGTCCCCGGCAAAGCAAACCGATCATCACAAGCTCAACCGTTTTCTCTTTCCCGTACAACACCTGCCCAATCGACTTCTGCATATTTTCCACTTGCTCATTTTTCCCCACCTTGAAATGCCCCCTATAAATCAATCTGTTTCTAACTCTATGTATTTTCATTTCGACATAAGACGAGCTTTATCCTTTTTATTGGCAAATCTTTTTCAAGGAAACCAGCCTGGCTGCATTAATCTTTTCCTTACAGAAAACCGCCTGCCGAAGCAGACGGTCCTCCAGGAAAATGATGATTATCGCTGTTTCTTTTGATTCTTGTGAACAGCCTCTTGCAAAGGATCGCCTTGCAGGGCTTGTTCGGCCTCATTAAGCGCTCCTTCTTTTTCGGCTTTTTCCTTTGTTTTGTCCCTCTTGTTCCTGAACCAATCCAACTGTCTTCACCCTCTTTCGGAATATTTTCTTCCTTGTAACCTTAATATCCCATATTTGACTATCCGATATTCAAAATCAGTTTGATGATTTTAGATCTCTGCGACGTTGGATTGATTCTGCCCCGTACCTGCGCCGAATATTCTTCATCGTTGCTTCAAGCGCCTCTTGCTTTTCCCCGATCTTCGCATCCTTTTCATAGGTGAAGAGGTCAAGCTGCTTATGCGCTTCATCTTTCTCAACCAAATCCTGCACAGTTACACCAAGCAGACGAATCGGGGTTCCGTCCCAATGTTCTTTCCAAAGCATAACGGCTCCCTTGTAGATGGATTCTTGCCCGAAAACAGGATTGTCCAGTTTACGGCTGCGTGTAATGGTCTGCCTGTCTTCATAACGTATGGTTAGTTGAACGTTCCATGCCACGGTTTCTTTTTCTTCCATTCTTTGTGCCACGGAACCAGATAATCGATTCAGCACAGCTCTTACGGTTTCTTCATTTGTAGTATCTTCGGGTAGTGTCGTGGACTTGCCAATACTTTTAAAATCGGCAACTGCATCGGGATCAACCGGCCGGGGATCTATGCCGTTAGCTCTCAGCTTCATCCGGGGCCCCATAATACCGATGGCTTTCTGCAAAACCATGTCTTCAGCTACCGCCAGGTCTTTAATCGTCACAATGCCGATTCGATTCAGTTTAATCTCGGTCTTTTCACCGATGCCATGCATTTCGCCCACTTTCAATGGCCATAGTTTCGAAGGAAGATCACGCTTTCTCAAAATTGTGATACCCAGCGGTTTCTTCATATCGGAAGCCATTTTCGCGAGAAATTTATTAGGGGCCACTCCTATACTGCAGGGGAGGCCAAGCTCTTTTAAAATTCTTTGCTGAATTTCCTTTGCGGTTTCCGGAGGCTTTCCCGGGTGATCGTAATCCGTAATATCAAGGTAGCCCTCGTCAATCGACACCGGCTGAATGAGTGGTGTATATTGACGAAGAATATGAAAGATCTTGGCGGAAGCCTTGCGGTACCGTTCAAAATTCGGTGGCCGGACGATTAATTCCGGACAGAGGCGTCTCGCCTGTCCAACCGTCATGGTTGTTTTCACACCCTTTGCCCTTGCCTCATAACTGCTTGTAACCACGATACCGTGCCGTGTCTTCACATCACCGGCAATAGCGAGAGGTTTTCCTTTCAATTCTGGATGCAGCGCGATTTCGACAGAAGCATAGAAGCTGTTCATATCAACATGGAAGATAACGCGGCCCTTTCCCAAACCTCTCACCTCCCGGTACAGAAAGAATAATATTTTGAATCCAATGTGCAATTGTGCTATCATTAAGACCCAAATAATAATGAAGAAAAGGTGGCGATGACTTTGTTCATACGAACGGAATATGATCGCCTGTTACAGGAAGTTTGTATTGTGAACATGAATTATCATGCTTACCATGCAACATCGCCCACCATTTCCCAACTTTCCAGGATCACAGGGGCCACTGAGGAGCACATTTTGGAATCGTTGGAATTCGGCAGCCGCCGACCGCAAACTGTGTGCACTTAATGGACAGGACCGCCGAACGGCGGTCCTCCGGCACTAGACTTAGCTTTTTTCATCTTCATTAAGCTCCTTGTTCTCACCTTGTCAATGTACAGCCTCATCCAACATTCTTTTGCGATGCCTTGTTCACAATAGCCAATACAAGCTCTGATGTTTTCACAAGCTCTTGAATCGGCATTTTCTCATTCGTGGTATGAATATTTTCATAGCCTACTGAGAGATTCACCGTTGGAATGCCATACCCGGCAATAATGTTTGCATCACTCCCGCCTCCGCTCTCCAGCAGTCTCGGTTCTCGCCCGATATCCTTTACAGCTTCTTTCGCAATCTCCACTACAGGATCTCCATCTTCATATCGATAGCCCGGATACATTGTCTCAATTTCGACATCTGCTGATCCACCCAATTCCTTCGCCGTGCTTTCAAAAGTGCGTTTCATCTCCGATGCCTGCTTCTCCATTTTCTCCGGAATTAATGAGCGTGTCTCCGCTTCAATTTCAACACGATCACACACGATATTCGTCTGCATACCGCCTCGGAAGCTGCCAATATTAGCGGTAGTATCCTTGTCAATACGACCGAGCCGCATTTTCGAAATAGCTTTGGCGGCCAATGAAATCGCAGAAACGCCTTTCTCGGGAGCGACACCGGCGTGAGCTGTTTTCCCGTTGACAACAATATGTAACTTCGCCTGCGTGGGGGCCGCTGTAATAATGTGGCCTACCTCTTCTGCACTGTCAAGGGCATACCCGTACTTGGCCTTCAAAAGAGATGAATCCAACGCTTTTGACCCCGCCAATCCCGATTCTTCACCGACCGGGATAACAAATTGAACAGTGCCGTGTTGAATATCATTTTCTTTTATCGTCCGGAGTACCTCAAACATTGCGGCGATCCCGGCTTTATCATCCGCTCCGAGAATGGTTGTGCCGTCACTTGAGATAACTTCATTCTCAATTTGCGGTTTAATCCCTTTCCCCGGTACAACTGTATCCATATGAGAAGTGAAATAAATAGCATCCGCACTATCGTTGTTCCCTTTCAATGTGCAAACAAGATTGCCGGCGCCGTGCCCCGTCTTTTCTGCTGCTCCGTCTTCTACAACCTCAAGGCCGAGGTCGGTAAATTTCTTTTTTAACACATCCGCAATTTCTCTCTCATGCCGGGTTTCCGAATCAATTTGGACAAGTTCAAGAAATTGTTCAACCAATCGATCTCTGTTAACCATGTTGTTCCTCCTGTTTCAACTAAGCAGTTTATAATCAGAGTTCAAATGAATTTCGGTTTCTTTATAAAATCACTTTCGGGCTGCCAGGTTTCTATAACGGAATATTTCCGTGCTTTTTCCGGGGGCGTTCTTCCTGTTTATTTTGCAGCATTTCGAGTCCTTGAATCAGCTTGATCCGGGTTTCCCGTGGATCAATCACATCATCGACCATTCCGTTCGCTGCCGCCACGTACGGATTGGCGAATCTCTCACGGTATTCCTCGATCTTGGCCGCCCGGGTTTCTTCCGGATTGTCACTGGCTTCAATTTCTTTAGAGAAAATAATATTGGCCGCGCCGTCCGGACCCATTACGGCAATTTCCGCATTTGGCCAGGAATAAACAAGATCCGCCCCGATTGATTTGCTGTTAAGGGCAACATAAGCACCGCCATAAGCCTTTCGTAAAATAACGGTCATCTTCGGCACAGTCGCCTCGGAATAGGCGTACAAAATTTTCGCGCCGTGACGGATGATGCCTCCATGTTCCTGCTTGATTCCAGGGAAAAAACCTGTAACATCCTCAAAAGTCACGATCGGAACGTTAAACGAATCACACAAACGGATAAACCGCGATGCCTTATCCGAAGAATCAATGTCAAGACCGCCGGCCATTGTTTTCGGCTGATTGCATACCAATCCAACCGTTTCCCCTTTCAGGCGGGCAAAACCGACGACTATATTCTTCGCGAAGTTCTTGTGGACTTCCAGGAAAGAACCATCATCCACAACCTGGGCGATCACATCCCGAACATCGTAAGGCCTGGTTGGGTCAAACGGTACAATATCGGCTACATCCGGTAAATAATCGTCATTTTCTCCGGTTTCAAGCACAGGGGTTTTCTCATTATGGTTTTGCGGCAAATATTTCAGCAACTCCCGAACTTGATTCAACGCTTGCTCTTCCGTTTCCGCCGTAAAATGAACATTTCCGCTTTTCGAGCTATGTACAGCAGCTCCACCCAGATCCTCACTGGAAATGTCTTCGCCCGTTACGGTTTTGATCACCTTCGGCCCGGTGATGAACATTTGGCTTGTCTTTTCCACCATAATGACGAAATCGGTAATCGCCGGGGAATAAACAGCTCCGCCCGCACAGGGTCCCATGATAACGGAAATTTGCGGAATCACACCGGAGTATATAGAATTACGATAGAACACATGTCCGTATCCGTCAAGCGAAACGACTCCTTCCTGAATCCTCGCGCCTCCCGAATCATTTAATCCGATAAAAGGAAAACCGTTTTTGGCTGCGAGATCCATAACGTGGGCGATTTTCTGGGCATGCATTTCCCCAAGCGCCCCGCCGAACACTGTAAAATCCTGTGCAAAAAGATAAATGGGGCGGCCGTCAACCTTG
Source organism: Caryophanales bacterium (assembly GCA_036381575.1). Classification (GTDB taxonomy): domain Bacteria; phylum Bacillota; class Bacilli; order Bacillales; family DASSOY01; genus DASSOY01. The sequence goes on along the minus strand of DASVCO010000281.1, from coordinate 2,137 downwards.
CCATATCCGGTCACAACACCCTCTCCGTGGGCATCGTTCTCTTCCATCCCAAATCCGCCGCCGCGGTGTTTGATAAACGGATTCAATTCCACAAACGTGCCCTCATCCAATAGAATATCAATTCGTTCCCGGGCCGTTAATTTCCCTTTCTCGTGCTGCTTGGCGATTCTCTCATCTCCACCGCCCATTTGAACCTCACGGCGTTTATCATAAAGTTCATTAATCTTATCGTAAATATCCATCTTTACGCCTCCCCTTTTTCAGTCAACTCGTACAATACGCCGTGCCCGGCCTTTGGATGAATAAATGCCACCTGTGCGCCTTCGGCGCCTTCCTTCGGTTCTTCATTCAACATCGAAACTCCGTTTTTCTTCAATTCCCCAACCCGGCCGGCAATGTCTTTCACACCCAGGGCAATATGGTGAATGCCTTCGCCGCGTTTTTCGATAAACTTGGCAATCGGACTGGTTTCGGACAAAGGTTCAAGCAACTCTAACCTTGTATCTCCGATTGTCAAAAAGGCGACTTTCACCCCTTCAGAGGCCACTTCTTCAATACCCTCCAAATTAAGCCTTAACTGCTCGACATAAAACGGAAGCGCTTCATCGAGTGAAGATACGGCAATTCCAATATGGTCAATTCCCTCCGGCGGTTTCCCTGCCGATTCCGCCTTAATTTCAATCCCGTCCCGTTCATACACCGCCCGCTCAACAAATTTCGCGATTTCATCTGTCGGTGCCCCGGGAGTAAATACTTTCTGTACACCTTTTGACTCCAGAAACGGAATATCTTCCCACGGAATTACGCCGCCTCCGACAACAATGATATCTTCAGCACCTTTAGCCGCAAGCAGCCTGACAATCTCGGGAAACAATTCATTATGGGCTCCGGAAAGACAAGAAAGCCCTATAGCATCGACATCTTCCTGAACAGCCGCTGCAACAATTTGCGCCGGCGTTTGCCTCAGGCCCGTGTAAATAACCTCCATTCCGTAATCACGTAAAGCTTGAGAAATAATCAACGCCCCACGGTCATGGCCATCCAATCCCGGCTTGGCGATTAACACGCGAATGTTCTTCTTCATGCTCCCTCTCCTCACATCTAAATTCCAGTATATTCGCCGAATTCCTCACGCAACACGCCGCAAATTTCCCCGATTGTACAGTAATCCCTAACACAATCGACAATCAGCGGCATAAGATTGTCGCTTCCTTTCGTTCCTTCACGCAACGCTTTCAAACGAGCGCTCGCTCGGTCTCCGTCACGCTTCTTCCGAACAGCCGCAAGCTTCTCTTCCTGCTTCCGCGCAAGCTCCGGGTCGATACGGTGCAATTCGGGCTTCGGTTCATCTTCCAACTGGAATTTATTCATGCCTACGACGATTTCTTCTTCCTTCTCAATCGCTTTCTGCGTCTCATAAGCTGCCTGATGGATCTCCCGCTGCATATAACCTTCTTCTACCGCCTGTACTGCACCGCCATAGTCGGCGATTTTCTCCAGATAATCATTCGCTTTACTTTCGAGCTCATCCGTCAGCGATTCCACATAATAAGAACCACCCAGTGGATCAACTGTGTCTGAAACGCCGCTTTCATGAGCCAGAATCTGCTGGGTTCGCAACGCGATCCGCACGGACTCTTCAGTTGGCAAAGCGAGTGCTTCGTCCCGTGAATTGGTATGTAAGCTTTGTGTTCCACCAAGGACGGCCGAAAGCGCCTGAATCGTCACACGAACCACGTTGTTATCCGGCTGCTGGGCTGTTAACGTCGAACCCCCGGTTTGCGTATGGAAACGCAATTGCCAGCTCTTCGGCTTTTTCGCTCCGTATTTCTCCTTCATGATCTTCGCCCACATCCGTCTGGCCGCGCGAAACTTCGCCACCTCTTCAAAAAATTGATTATGGGCATTAAAGAAAAACGAAAGTCTCGACGCAAACCGGTCGATATCCAACCCGGCTTCCAAAGCCGCCTCGACATAGGCCATGCCGTTCGCAATTGTGAATGCGAGCTCCTGTGCTGCAGTAGCCCCGGCCTCACGAATATGGTATCCCGAAATGCTGATGGTGTTCCACTTCGGAACATGCTCCCCGCAATACGCGAAGATATCAGTGATCAAACGCATTGAAGGTTTCGGTGGA
>DASVCO010000280.1:0-5499 GCA_036381575.1 Caryophanales bacterium | reverse complement strand
TTTTATATTGGTCCGGAAAAAACCTGGCACGTAAATATCCGCTCGATTCGAAGGAAGAGATCGTCCAATTTTTCGCCCGGGCCGGGTGGGGAAACCTCACCGTCGACACGGAAGGAAAAAATAAAATAAACTTCAGCCTTGTTCCCGGAACACTTCCAAGAAAAAAAAGAGAACAGGCGGCATCATTCGAACTTGAAACCGGTTTTCTAGCGCAACAGATTGAACAGCTGAAAGGTTGCTTTGCTGACGCCAACAGTTCGGTTAAAAGAGGACGAACCGTCTCTATCACAGTGGAATGGGACCAAAAAGACCTCGTTAAGGCAACCCGTTAGGCATGGGCAAGCAGTCTTTCTGCTATCCGCCTTGGCGTATTTACGCCCAGATCCCCTTATCTGCCGGAGGCTTTAGCTTTATTTAGTCGGGGTAGAAACCCCGACTAAATAAAGTTATATGGTTTGCGGAACCATTTCCTCGCTTCCGAGTTGGAAAGTTTCATGCAAGGCTTCCAACGCCGTTTCCAAATCCTTTTGTAAAACAACCGTGGATACCTTAATTTCAGATGTGCTGACCATCTTAATCATGACATCCTGTTCCGTTAAGGCGTGAAACATTTGGGCTGCCACTCCCGGATTGGAAATCATGCCTGAACCTACGATTGACACCTTCGCCAATTCATTTTCACGGGACACTTCATCAAACATAAGATTTTTTTGGTGGCGTTGCAGAATATCAAATGTTTCTTCAAGATCTCCCGTGTCCACTGAGAATGAAAGATTCGTCGTTTCCTTATCATTTACATTTTGAATAATAATATCAACATTAATTCCGTTTGATGCCAAGGTTGTGAAGACATTGGATAACGTATCCATGCGATTCGGCAATCCATAAAGCGTAATTTTCGTCACATTTGTTTCAAATGCCAGGCCTCTTACCACTTGTTGATTTTCCACAGGTGCATCCTCCTCTATGCTTGTACCGCTCTTGTCACTCATACTTGAACGGACTTCCAATTTAACATGATGATTTTTTGCAAACTCAACGGCACGCGGATGAAGTACTCCAGCTCCGAGCGTTGCCAGTTCCAGCATTTCATCAAAAGAAATGGTGTCAATTTTTCTTGCCTTTTCTACATAACGCGGATCGCATGTGTACACTCCGTCCACATCCGTGAAAATTTCGCATTTATCTGCTTCGAGCGCGGCCGCCAGTGCTACCGCTGTCGTATCAGATCCGCCGCGCCCCAATGTGGTGATTTCCCCTTCTTCAGTCACACCCTGGAAGCCTGCCACAATGACAATTTTATTTTCCTTCAACAACTTCTGGATCCTGTTAGTCTGTATGTTAAGTATACGTGCATTCCCATGGACATCTTCCGTTCGGATTCCCGCCTGCCATCCGGTCAATGAAACTGCCGGAAATCCCTTGTTATCCAGCGCCATCGCCAATAACGACATCGAAATTTGTTCGCCGGCAGAAAGAAGCATATCCGCTTCCCGCTTTGAAGGCTGTGAATGAATTTGAGAAGCGAGGCCTGCAAGCTCATCAGTTGTTTTCCCCATGGCCGATACCGTGACAACTGCCTGATCACCGTTTTTTACGGTTTGAATGATCCGGTCTGCCGCATTTTGAATCCTCTCCACCGTGCCGACGGATGTACCGCCGAACTTCTGTACAATTAATGACACCCTATCCAATCCTTTCTTCTTTTTTTCATTTCTGATCCTCCGCCTAGAAAGCAAAAAAGCAACGATAAGGACAACCTCACCGCTGCATATATAGCAAAGGCAACGCGATAGTCCTCCACACTTAGGTGTGACAGCCTTGTATTTATTCAACACAAGTCCAGTACGGGAACATACGGGATTCCTTTCCTTCGGCGAAACCCCCCTTTCAAACCCCTTCTTTGGAACCCGGATTCCTCCAGGGCCTACTGATGGCTTTCGCGCCTCTATCTTGCTAGAAGTGAGAAATAAGATGTTAGAGGCTTAAAAATAAAACCCCGTTTATCAAGTTGCATCTCTCAACTCACAATTCCGCTATGAAATTATTTCGATTATAACAAATGATGATGAGATGTCAACGCTTCTCCTCTGATTTGAAATGACCCACAACAATTTCCGCAACAGACCTTGGAATATCAGCCTGGCAAAGTTCCTCCACAGACGCTGCCTTGATCTTCTTTACCGAACCAAAATGGCGAAGCAGTTTTCTTCTGCGTTTTTCACCAACTCCGGGGATACCGTCGAGCGAGGACTGGATCATCGATTTCCCCCGAACCTGACGGTGGAAAGTGATCGCAAATCGGTGGACTTCATCCTGAACCCGTTGCAATAAATAAAATTCCTGGCTGTTCCGTTTCAATTGAATGATCTGCGGTGGATCCCCCATCAACAATTGGGAACTTCGGTGCTTTTCGTCTTTTGCAAGGCCGCAGACCGGAATCAACAAGCCAAGCTCATTTTCAAGCACATCTTCCGCTGCAGCGAGTTGGCCTTTGCCGCCATCAATCAAAATCAAATCAGGCAATTGTTCATTTTCCTTTAATACGCGCGTGTAACGGCGGCGGATGACTTCCCTCATCGAATCGTAATCGTCAGGCCCTTTTACCGTTTTGATTTTATATTTACGGTAATCGTTTTTCTTCGGTTTTCCATCTTCAAAAACCACCATTGCGGAGACAGGATCGGTTCCCTGGATATTGGAGTTATCGAACGCTTCGATGCGGTGTGGCGTCTCGATGTTCAACTGTTCCCCGAGATTTTCTACAGCTTTGATCGTCCGCCGTTCATCCCGCTCAATGAGCGCGAATTTCTCTTTCAATGCAATGGCGGCATTTTTATTCGCCAGCTCGACAAGGTCCTTTTTCTTTCCGCGTACCGGCCGATGCACCCGGACATCCAACATTTGCGTGACCGATTCCTCATCAATGGTTTTCGGGACGAAAATTTCTCTCGGCTTCATATGGTTTTTCTGCAAATAAAACTGGCCCAGAAACGTCATAAAAGCAGACTCGGGGTCCCCGTAAATCGGAAACAAGGAAGCATCACGTTCAATCATTTTTCCCTGGCGGATAAAAAACACCTGGACACACATCCACCCTTTGTCATACGTATAGCCGAAAACATCCCGATCCGTGAAATCGTTCAGCGCCATTTTCTGCTTTTCCATCACCGTTTCAATGTGGCGAATCTGATCGCGTAGTTCCTTTGCGTGCTCGTAATTCATGTCTTCGGCCGCCGCCTCCATTTTCTTTTGCAAATCCCGTTTAGTTTTCCGATAGCCGCCCTTCATGAATTTCTCGATCCCCTCAACCATTTCCTGTGTCGTTTCTTCACTGATATCGAAAACACACGGGGCCAGGCATTGGCCGATGTGGTAATACAAACAGACGCGATCCGGCATCGTTCGGCACTTTCGCAATGGGTACAGCCGATCAAGCAATTTTTTTGTTTCGTTGGCAGCCCCCACGTTCGGGTAAGGGCCATAATATTTCCCCGAATTTTTATTGACCTTTCGGGTGATAATGAGCCTCGGGTGTTTTTCGTTGGTGATCTTCAAAAAAGGATAGGTTTTGTCATCCCGCAGCATCACGTTATATTTTGGATCATGTTTCTTGATCAGATTCATTTCAAGAATAAGGGCCTCGATTTCTGAAGAGGTCACAATATATTCAAAATCGGTGATTTCCGATACTAGCCGCTCGGTTTTCGGATCATGTGAACCGGTAAAATAAGAGCGAACACGGTTCTTCAACACGGTGGCTTTGCCAATATAAATAATGGTCCCGTGGCGGTTTTTCATTAAATAGCAACCCGGCTGGGCGGGAAGGACCGCCAGTTTCTCCTTGAGTTGATTCATTTGCTTTTCATCCTTTGATTAGTCTCTCTATTTATGGTAACACAAAAGGGAAACAAAGCTCCTTATTTTGAAACTTGCCTTGCGCCGACTGTGAATTCAACACAATTGAGCCAAAATCAGAATAATTGAGCCGAAACAACTATTAATTAAGCCGAAATGGTATTTAATTGCATCAAACACTTGAACCACCAAAAAAGAACAGCCCAATGGCGGGCTGCTCATTATTTTAATGCTCATTTGCGCTTAAATATGATCGACTTTGATCGAATATGCGCGTTTTTGATCACTTTTGATCACTTTTGATCGTTTCTGATCATTTTTGATCGATGTTGATCGTTTATTGATGTTTGTTGATCACTTCAACCAGAGCTTCTTTCGGCTGGTATCCGACCACTTTATCGACGACTTCCCCATCTTTGAAGAAAATCAAGGTTGGAATACTCATCACACCGAAATTGCCGGCAGTCTCCTGATTCTCGTCAACGTCAAGCTTTACGATTTTGACTTTATCGTTCATTTCGGAATCAATTTCCTCTAGTACAGGAGCCACCATTTTACAAGGGCCGCACCATTCCGCCCAAAAGTCTGCGAGTACTAGGCCTTCGCCCGTTTCTTGAGAGAAGTTTTGATCCGTTGCCTTTGTAATTGCCATTTTCATACCTCCCTGTATGTTTTTTCATTTATTCCTAAACAATTTAGAGGAAGTATATCACGTAGCTTTTTCCAATGCTATTGTTCTGCTCGGTCCCCGCAAATCATAAATATGATTTGTCTATTGACACTCACAATATAGTCTACCCATAGATGCGTTGTTTGGGTGCTCGGTCCCCATAAATCACTAGCGTGATTTAGTTATTGACGCTCGCAATATAGCCTACTCACAGATGCGTTGTTTGGGTGATTGAGTACTTATTCTATTCACGTACACAAAGAAAAATCAGGCACTGGGATTCAGTGCCTGATAAGTTACCTACGCTTCGCTCAATACGACTTTCAGTTCTTCTGTCAGCTTTGGCACAACATCGAACAAGTCGCCGACAATCCCGTAATCTGCAACATTGAAAATGTTGGCTTCCGGATCCTTGTTGATTGCCACAATCACCTTCGAGTTCGACATGCCGGCTAAATGCTGAATGGCGCCGGAAATGCCGCACGCGATATAAAGATCCGGGGTGATGACTTTTCCGGTTTGGCCGATTTGCAGAGCATAGTCGCAATAACCGGCATCAGCCGCACCGCGGGAAGCTCCTACTGCCGCGCCAAGAACATCTGCCAATTCCTGCAACGGTTGGAAGCCGTCTTCGCTTTTGACGCCGCGTCCGCCGGATACGACAATTTTGGCCTCTGCCAAGTCCACACCGTCTCCGGCTGATTTACGAACGATGTCCTTCACGATCGTACGGATGTCGTTGATGTTCACTTCAAAGGAAGAAACATCTCCGCTTAATCCTTCGTCTTTTTCCTCTGCCGCAATGTTGTTCGGGCGGATCGTTATGAAAAGTGGCCCTTCACTTATTCTTTTCTTTTCAAAAGCTTTTCCTGCGTAAATCGGGCGAGTTAATACAACATCGCCGTCCACAGTAATTTCCGTAACGTCGGAAATCAAACCGCTTTCAAGCTTTGCAGCGAGCCGTGAAGCAA
>DASVCO010000279.1:0-5837 GCA_036381575.1 Caryophanales bacterium | reverse complement strand
CTGCGCAGCAGAATAAGCCTGTTGCAATTCTCGAGCGGCTTCATCGAGCGGACTCCCGGCCTGTTCCGGATCCTGTTGGGCCTCCTTGGCTGCCAACTGCGCCTGTTGAACCGCTTCATGAAGTTCTTGATAGGACATTGAAATGCCTCCTCTTTACAGATCACATCCTTATGATAGTAAAGTGGAGGAAAAGTTATTCATGGTTCAGCTTAGAATCACAGTTCTACCGTTTACTTAATCAATCTTTCGATGAAATTCTCGCCTCTCAAGCTCAGCTTCTCGCTTAATCATTTCCATACCGAGGGGATTATTGAACAATGAAGGAACGCCAACCGTTCAAACAAATGGTTGGCGTTCCTTCATTGTGGATAATCGGTTAGCTCAATGATGCCCCCAGAGTCTATTTTCAACCGAACGTTCTCCAATTCACCATTTTGTCGCATAGCGGCAATCGTTTTCTCTGACAATTGCTTCATCTCTTCTTCGTTAAATCCAAAACCTGCTTTTAGTACCTAGCTTGACGATGTTCCTTCGCAGTTCTTCTTGATGACGCACATATAAGTTGTTTATTTCTTTCTACAAGTTTTCGTCCTTTGTGACTTTCTTAGAGATTACCTTAAATAAATTTAATAATTTTTATGAGACTACTCTAAGTTTTCCTTACCTGACAAAATGCATGGACAATACCATTTCAATCGGCCACCTGGAATCGATCAACTTCAATCACCTTTCTGATCAGATTGCTTCCGATAACAAACGGCACAAATATCCATTCCTGAAACAGCGATACGATGGCAGTTTTTGCACGTGTTAATTTCATAAACCCCGCCGGCAATGTCATCCAACTCATCTTCCATCAGTTCATCCTGTCCCAATGGTACACGTTTTTGTTCCTTATCGTTCTGATGCTTGGAACCATCGTGTTTCCCCATATTGAACCCTCCCTATATTAAAAAAGTAAATTACGAAACAACCGGGTTGAACTTGTATCCAGCACCCCGAACCGTGACGATATAAGCAGGTTTGGAAGGATCTTTTTCAATCTTTTTTCGCAAGTTGCTAATATGAACCATAATCGTTCGCAAATCCCCGAAATCCGGTTCCCCCCATACCAATTCATACAGTTCCTCAAGTTGATAAATTCGGCCGGGGTTTTTGGCAAGCTGCACCAACAGTTGGAATTCTTTTGCGGATAAAGTAATCTCACTTCCTTGAACAGAAACCATATAACGATCCGGGTCTACTTCAATCCCATCAAAGATGATTTTGTTGCTCCCAACTCCGCTTTTCGCTGATTGAGTAACAAACTGACGCCGCAGATGAGCCTTCACACGGGCAACCAATTCTCCGGAACTGACCGGCTTTGGAATAAAATCATCCGCCCCCGAACTGAGCCCGGCAATTTTATCATACTCTTCGTGGCAGGCACTTAAAAACAAAATCGGGATATCCGTTTGCCGCCGCATCTGCTGACACAACGTCACACCGTCCATATCGGCTAATTGATATTCTGTAATCATTAATGACACAGGCTCCTCCTCTTGAAATTGATTCAATGCCTTTCCCGCTTCATACACATTAATCACTTCGAAACCTTCACGCTTCAAATGTTCGCTCAATTTCTGTTGCACAACCTCATCCTGATCGACAATCATGACCTTCCTGCTCACAAGTTTAATTCCCCCTTGTCTACCACCTTACTCGTAATAGAAGAAGATGAGCTTACCTGCCGGCGGCTGCCAAAATTCGAAATAATTGTGGTTACGACACATACCATAAAAACATTAATGACCGTCAAAATTGGATCCACAATCGGATGAATAGCCAATAGCAGGATCACAGCCACCTGCAAAGGTACACCAAGGGGCACGATGACGATCGAGATCAGCGAAATCGCCAATATGCTTGGCGTTCCTGCAGTGGCCAGCGAAGCGACGAAAGCCGCAATCACAATAAAACCTATTCGTCCCAAGGTGATAGGTAATCCATATAAATTCATCATATACACAGCACCTATTACAAACACCAGAATCATGCTATAACGGCAAATCACCACACATAAAGGCACAACCAGTTTCATCAACCGTTCACTGATATTGAAATGTTTCTCCATCGTTGTGATAATACTTGGCATGCAGGCATAACTGTTTCTTGTCCCAAAAGCCAGTACAAGCGGTTCTTTCAAAAGGCCAAGTACCCGAAAAAAAGGCAGCCCGGAGTAATAAGCAATGAAAAAAGTCCCAATCACAAGCACAATAAAAGTGGCCAAATAAACATAAAAAACATAGGTCATCGTGGCGGACAAAATATCTGTCCCCGTATGCACGACAGTGGCCGACAGCAAAGAAACCAAGGCAAAGGGCAACAAATACATCATCCAGGAAAATGCCTTCTCCATCGCCTTAAACACCACTTCACATATCCCAATAAAGGATTCGGAAAAAGAAGATTCCACCTTTGCAACTGTAATCCCAAGAATGATAGAGAAAAACAAAATCTGTAAACTATGATTTTGAACCAAAGAATCAAATATATTAGATGGAATCAACATCGTGAGAAAAGAAGAAAACCCCTGACTCCCTTCATTCAATCCCGCTCCATTCGATGTGACTGTCCCCTCCGAATGAAAAATCGTTGAACCTAAAATACTGCGGCTTTCTTCGCTAACCCCACCCCCCGGTCCACCAATTAAAGCGATAAGCATCGTTAGTGCACTGACCACAACCAAGCTAGTCAAAAAAACGACAATGATTCGTTTGATAAAGAATGTCACATCCTTGGACATCATCAGCCATCCGAAACTGGAGATGATCGCAGTAATAAGAATCGGGAGGACACACATTTTCAAAAGTGACAAATATAAATCACTAATCGGCTCCAGGGTCAAAGCGACCGATGGGTAAATTAACCCCAGGCCTACCCCAACAGCCATGCTCGCCAAAACAATCCATGGATTTTTTAAATACGCCAAAGCCTGTCCCATTTTCATTCGCAAATCATCCTTTTCTCCTTAGCCAACTTAATAAAGCAAAGATTTGAACCTGCTGCGTGGAAAGGCATCTTCAGATCCCCTTCACACAATAAGATTACTAAATCAAAATAAAGCTTAGGACCTTCCGGGTGCTCTTTCCTTGTTTATTGTCTTATCCGTTAGACGCTTTCATTTTTTCTTTTGTCATCTGGAGCTTTCTTTTCTTAAGCGAGTTACGAATATATTGGAGCTGTTGTTGCATACTCACTTCATCCGCCGCTTTCAACTTGGACAAAACTGCGTCAAATCCTGATTTCCGGAATACCGGTTCAGTTCCTTTGTTCTCTGTCACTTCCAAATCTTCATTTTCCGTTCGGGTTCTGAGTATCGGAACATCCATCTGTTCCATCGCGCGACGTTCCTCGGAAAATATTGGCCAGGTCGGGGGCTGATCCGCTTCATTTAGAAACACTCGGGCAAGCACTTCCAATTTCAAGCTTCGATCCACGCCATCACGGAGGCAATCAGGATGAAAACTTTTTTGTAAAACCGTGTCATACACCTTCGTTGCCCGAAACACAAAACGAACCTGTTGATCTTGGAACGCGGATAACGGAGAATCGTCAGCCAACAACGCTTCCTGATGTTGCATGATGAACTCGTACATTCGTTGAAAGCCATCAGCAAATGTATCCTGATATTCGTCAACATTAACTGTTTTTCCATGCCAAGCCGGAAGATGACCTTTGAGCTTCAGAGGAACCTGATCATAAGTAACCGCCATTCTGTCCGTATTCACAAATATGTATTTGAATCCCCCCTTAACAGCGTGTTCATCCCCACCCGCCAGCAATCCACTAACATCCACAAAATCCCCTTGGGCATTCCTTATCCAGGTGGGCAAAAATCCTGTACCGAGAACGGAGTATTCCTTTTCCTTGAATGCGCGGTCTTGGGTGTTATCCACCTTACTTCTTTGAAATCGCCATTTCATACGTGGATAAATGATCGTTTCAAGGTCTATAAAAACCGGATAGCTTCCGTGTGAAATAACATTTTCATAATGAAAGTCCGTTCCTTCCAGGAAATGAATTAAACAGAGCAGGCCTCCTGCACGTTCATAAAATCGCGCAACGTCTTCTTTTTGATCGCACGGGTGATGGGAAATATATTCGACCCACCCGTAATCCCCGCGATCGAGAATTGCCATTTGTTTAAATTCCATAGGAGCATCTTGTTTCTTGAGCCACGTTAACAGTGAGAAAAACGCCGCATCCAAGCCTAGACTTTTCGGCTTGTACACCAGTTTGTTTCCGTCCTCAAACGTTAAGATACTCACGGACTGTCCACACGAATGAAAGTCGGAAAGACTCCCTTTCAGGCTCGAGATAAGATGCGGTCTCTGGTCGTCGAAAAAAACACTTCCAATTTCCTTGCGATCATGCTGGAAACGTTGCAATAGTTCCGCGTGCGTATTGACCCAAAAATCAATACGGGTGGCGATTAACTTTGCCAGCACACTGTATTCTTTAAAAAGCGAAAGAAATTGGCCATCATACATTTTACGAATAAAACCTTGATACAGACGATCCGGCTGATGCTCATGGAACGGAGATGTATCCTGTGGAAGAATCGATTGTGCAGAAAAAGCAATACCACCTGCCTGGGAAGCAGCGCATTCCAGTGAAAATTCAAGCCCCAAAACGCCAGAGCTGAGTTCAGACAAATGTTGCAAAAGCGTTCGTTCCATTTGTGATTTTGCCGATTCTGCAAGCCAGGCATACAATGAACCGGCACGGTCTTTCAGTCTTTGGCGAGCTGTTAAAATCATTGGAATCAACAAGTGCTCAAATGGAACGGGATGATCCACTCTCAAAAAACGATACGTTGGAAGGATATCAGGTTCGATCATGTGAACGGAAATGGCTTTAAGTACTTTTTCAAATGTGGGGCTCCAATTTGGCAAGACACTGTCCTCTCGAAATGCTACCGGACCGACGGCTTGTTTCGCCAATTCCTCATCCAGTCCAGCCCAACGCAAGCGCTTTGAAAATACTCCTTGGTCGCCTTTCGCAGCAAGCCGGCACCATTTATCCAGTTTTTTTTGTATCTCTTTTTCCGTGCTTGCCTTCTTTAACGGGACCTGATTCACTTCATGCTGCAATCGTTCATCCATTGAACTAGATCTTGCTGCAATATGCAGTAAATCTTTTTTTGAGTACTCCATCTTTGCACACCTTCTGACCTTTGCCGTTTTTGTTCAGGCGAAACGACTTTCCCGATGGTTTTTCAAACACTTCGACTTCAAATCCATTGTAGTGAAAATGTGATCATGAAGGGACAAATTAATTCTAAATAAATTATAAATCCTTCCACATTACCCGAATTTCCAAATCGACCCAAAGGACTGAGGCCAGTCTGCGCTTAGTAAAACGGCGCATATGGTCGTTTTGGGCATTCACATAAAACATGACGTACTTGTAATGTTGTGCTTCCGCCCTCTTTAGTGATTCAATCGCAAGCGGTATGGCTCGACCGCGGGTTTGAAATTCTTCTTTTGTAAAAATACAATCGCACAAGGAGGTTTGCCCATCGATCCGATGCAAAATGGACCAGCCAATGATGCCCCCTCGATACCGAAGTCCGATACTGGCTTCGGGGTCCGTTAATTGCTCTTTGCGAAAAGGACTACGATTACTCGGATACCAATCTCCTTCTGCGGCCTTTAATTCACTAAGCTCATGTTCGTCCAATGCATTCCATGAAAAAGTCACAAAGGGTTCAGGTAGCTGTAATCTTTTCACCCAATCCAGTTCGAGAAATTTTTTGATCTCTACAATGTTTTGAAAAATCACACGGTCATGAT
>DASVCO010000278.1:0-3827 GCA_036381575.1 Caryophanales bacterium | reverse complement strand
GGATTATGTGATGAAAAAGATTCATTTCCTCGACGGTTTTTCCACCGCTTATGACTCGATGAAGCGGAAAATTTCCGAGGCTGAGCGGGATGTACGAAGAATAGAGGAGGAATTGGAACGTCTGCGCACTTATTATGAGGCTCCTGCCTCAACGAAGTGGAAAGTGCTTGTCCTTTATATCGGGCTAGCCGCTGTGCTGTCGTTCTTTTATATCTACGGGCAACAGATTACAAATCAGGTACTGCTTTAAGACCGCTGTCACGGCGGTCTTTCTTTATGGACAAAAAAACGTTGAACCGGGAAACGGGTTCAACGTGTTGATTCATTTGAAGGGTCAAGTTCTGATACGAAATCTGTTTCATCAAGGTTGAGTCTGTAATGAAGCTGATTTATTGTCAGATTAAAGTTTTGCAGGTCTGGCAGGGTGTCTGTTCTCACACTTTTGATTTTCTTTTTAAGTTCCTGAATGTTTGCAGCTGTATCCAGCTTCTTCACCGATTTGGCCCGCCCCGTGTAAAAGGCAGTGAGCTCATTTAATGCTTCTTGCAGTTTTTTCTTTATATTTTCAGGAAGTTTTGAGGGCACAGCTCTCTCTTTTAAGGTCCCCGCAAATCGGCTGTAAGACTTCGAAGCTTTCTTTACCAGCCTGTTTAAGGTTGCTTTGTCAAGCTCTTGATTGATTTGTTCTGTCCACTCTTCATGCGCCTTCTTGTTTGAGATGGTCAGGCCTTGAATTTTGTTGAAAGGTTGTTCGATTATGTGCATTTTCCCGCTCAGTTTCACTTCCCAGGTTAGAACCATTCTTTTCTTGGTTTGTTGATCAAGAGCCTGGACAGGTTTGGCTGTGCTATCCTGATCTTGATACCCTGTTTGTGAACCAGATTCTTCTGTTTCAGTGCTGAGCTGGCCGGGATTATGGTTGTCGAGGCACGCGGTGCCGGAGAAAAGGAGCAGTGCTATCAGAATGGCTGATAATAATTTCATAATGGGTTCACCCTGGACAAAGTGACCATAAAAGATGGGCACTTTCAAGATTGAAGATCAAAGTATATCGTATCGTTTCCGACGGTGTTTGTAAATATCCCAATAAGGGAAATTAGAATAAAAAAGGGGGGATCTTGCGGTACCGAACGGTGACTGAATGTTTTGACACAGATTGACAGGCGGTAGTACGATTAAATTGGGCATATGCTTTATGAAAGGGAAGGCGCACTTTAGTAAATGAATGTTTCGCTGAATAGACTGCGTTACACCAATAGGAAAGAGTAACTCCTCGAATAATCCATGGATTTGCGATTGGCAGTAGTGATTTCTGAATCGTCAAGGCTTTTACATGCAAATAAAAAGGAGGACCAGGCATGGGAGAACGTTCACTAAGTGTTAGGAAAACGATTGTCCGTTGCCGGGGAAAGAAAAGTTTCGAAGTTGAAGACGAGGTTGCGGTTGAGTTCCCGTTAACAGTTATGTTAAACGGGGAGGAGTTTGCAACAATTATTTGTACGCCGGTGGATCTGGAAGATATGGTCCTCGGTTTTTTAGCCTCTGAAGGGGCTGTTCGTTTTCGTCGGGACATCGACTCCTTGACAGTGGACGAAGGGAAAGGCCGCGCATATGTCGAAACGAAGATAAACCAGCCGGTGTCACAGGATTTTTATATGAAAAGGGTCATCGGTTCATGTTGCGGGAAAAGCCGGCATTTTTATTTTGAAAATGATGCCAGGACTGCTAAAACGGTGACCAGTCGGCTGAAACTTTCAGCTGAAAATTGTTTCAGGCTGATGGATGGACTGCAGGAACAGTCTGCCGCTTTCAAACAAACAGGAGGGGTCCATAATGCCGCTCTATGTTCCGAAGACGGAATCGTAACCGTCAAGACTGATATTGGGCGCCATAACACACTCGATAAACTGTACGGGTTTGGTTTGGCAAACGGAATCCGTATGTCGGATAAAGCCATAGCGTTCAGCGGAAGGATTTCATCCGAAGTATTGTTGAAGGTTTCAAAGATCGGCATCGGCGTGTTGTTGTCGAAGTCCGCCCCTACTGATCTGGCGTTAAAACTGGCTGATGAATTGAATATTACGACGGTTGGCTTTATTCGCTCCGGCAGCATGAACATCTATACGCACCCGTGGCGGATTAGTGAGACTTCTCCGGTTGGCGTGCAAATGTAGACCAGGGGGAAGAGAAAAAGAAGATTAAATTTATTCAGCCTCCGGCGGAGGCCGCGGATTTCTATCAGTTCACTGAAAGAAAGCTGTGCGCAAATACGCCAAGGTGGTGAATTTGATAAAAGGAAGTGGTGAGGTTGGCAGAGCATACGGTTGTGACGGTAAATGGAAAAGAGTATCTGGCAGATCCGGGGGAAAATTTACTGGAGCTGCTGCGTTCTGAAAATATTGATGTGCCGGATATTTGTTATCATCCGAATCTGGGGCCGTTGCAGACTTGCGACACATGTATTGTGGATGTAGATGGTACATTGAAACGCGCTTGCGGGACCACGGTTGAAGCGGGGATGAGTGTCGACACGCAGATCGAGGATGCGAAAATCGCGCAGAAGCTGGCGATGGATGAAATTATGGGGAATCACGAGTTGTATTGTACGGTATGCGACTATAACAACGGGAATTGTGAGATTCATAATACGACTTATAATATGGGAATCGAGCAACAAGGCAAGGAGTTTAAGCCGAAGCCATACGATGTTGATGATTCCGGTTCCTTTTACCGGTATGATCCGGACCAGTGTATTCTTTGCGGGCGCTGTGTCGAGGCATGCCAGGATGTTGAAGTAAATGAGACATTGTTGATTGACTGGGATCGCCAACAACCGCGAGTGATTTGGGATAACGATGTTCCGATTGATGAGTCCTCCTGTGTAAACTGCGGTCAATGTGTAACTGTTTGTCCTTGTAATGCGTTGATGGAAAAGCCGATGCTTGGGGAAGCAGGTTATATGACCGGAACGGAGCCGGATACGCTTCGCTCGATGATCGAGTTGACAAAGAAGGTTGAGACTGGTTACGGATCGTTGATGTCGATATCCAACACAGAGGCGCAAATGCGCGAGGATCGTATCAAAAAGACGAAGACGGTCTGTACATATTGCGGAGTCGGCTGCAGCTTTGATGTTTGGACAAAGGGACGTGAGGTCCTGAAAATTCAGCCGCAGGAAGATTCTCCGGCTAACGGGATTTCCACGTGCGTAAAGGGGAAATTCGGCTGGGATTATGTGAATAGTGAGGAACGGCTTACGAAGCCGCTTATCCGCGAAGGCGACCGCTTCCGGGAAGCTGAGTGGGATGAGGCCATTTCTTTGGTTGCCGAACGGTTCAAAAAAATTAAAGAAGCTGACGGACCTGATGCGCTGGGGTTTATTTCTTCCTCGAAGGCGACGAACGAAGAGTCGTATTTGACGCAGAAGTTTGCCCGCCAGATAATCGGAACGAACAACGTAGACAATTGCTCGCGTTATTGCCAGTCGCCGGCGACGAAAGGATTGTTCAGGACTGTGGGTTATGGCGGTGATGCGGGATCTATGTCGGATTTGGAAGCCGCCGACCTCGTCATTACAGTGGGGTCAAATACAGCGGAATCGCATCCGGTGCTGGCTTCGAAAATCAAGCGGGCGCAAAAATTATATGGGCACAAATTGATTGTTTCCGATCTGCGCAAGCACGAAATGGCGGAGCGGGCCGATTTGTTTATCCGGCCGAAGCCTGGGACCGATCTGGTTTGGTTGTCGGCAGTAACGAAATATATTTTGGAGCAAGGTTGGGAAGCCAGAGCATTTTTGCGGGATCATGTGAATGATTATGACGCCT
>DASVCO010000277.1:0-4092 GCA_036381575.1 Caryophanales bacterium | reverse complement strand
TAAATACATGCTTCCATGCGAGCGGAATCGTTCGGATCCAGGCGGTTCCAATGTAGACGGCTATGCTCCGGGAAATCAGTACGATCAAAATGGCACCGAGAATCAACAACCATTGGTCCGATAAAGATATACGTGTAATTTCCAGGCCGACCAACAAGAAAACCAAAGAGTTGGCAACGAGGGCCATCACATCCCAGAAGGTTTTGATATTCATCGAAGTGGTCGGGCTCATACCGATTTTCTTGCCGTAGTTGCCGAAGATCAGACCTCCGACAACGACTGCGATCACGCCGGAAACATGGAAAGCTTCCGCGATAAAATATGATCCGTAAAACAATAACATAGAAAAAATAATTTCAAGAGGATAATCATCATATTGACGGGTGAGCTTTGAGAACAAATAGCCCAGAATGCCGCCAATCATTAATCCGCCGGCGACGACTTTTACAAATTCGAAAAGAGCCATCAGGATTCCGGTCGATCCTTCTCCGAGATAAACCTGAAATTGGTAGGCGGAAATGGAAAACAGCACGACGGCCAACCCGTCATTGATCAGGCTTTCTCCTTCCATGGTGACCGCCAGTTTGCGATCGACTCCCATTGATTTGAATATGGATAACACGCTGACCGGGTCGGTTGGAGCCATTAACGCGCCGAAAATAAGGGCCGCCTGTATCGGAAGACTGAGAAATTGCCCGGAAAGCCAGGCTGTAACGGCAAAGGAAAGGAGAGTACCTGCTAATGCCATTGTGATGATGGGCTTGCGGTTCTCTTTCAAGCGTGAGAACGGCAAATTCAAGGTAGCTTCACCCAAAAGAGTCGGAAGAAAGATCGAAATGATTGCAAAGCGGAAAATCTCGTCTTCAGCAAAGAAGTTCTTCAGTTCTTCGAGTCCTGTAATCGGAAGCAAGCCGAGCGCCACTCCTGCGATGACAAGCGTAATCGGATAAGGCAAATTGACTTTCTTCGAAAAAGCAGTAGTCGCAGCAGCGATCGCAAGCAATAACAATACCAATTCAAATTGAGTTTCCATGGCAGTTCCTTTCATTGCTTTCTATGTAGGGTTGCCCTTAACTTAACATAGATACAGAAAAAAAGAGAAGGCGGCAAGGCCTTCTCCGGGAAAATATTCTTTACTGTTGCGATTTATTTGCTTGAGGTTGTGCTTGCTGCAACTGTTGTTGAGCTTGTTGCAATTGCTGCTGAGCTTGCTGCAACTGTTGGTTTTGCTGAGCTTGAGCGCCAGCTTGCTGCTGAGCCTGCTGCAACTGTTGCTGAGCTTGTTGCAATTGTTGCTGTGCCTGTTGCATTTGCTGAGGATTGGCCGCTTGTTGTGCCTGCTGGGCAGCTTGCTGAGCTTGTTGGATCTTCTGCTGCATTTGTTGAGCTTGTTGGTTTTGTTGTTGCGGATTTTGTTGCTGTGCCATGCTAATAACAACCTCCGTTGGAATTATATTATGGGGCTTGTAAACCCCATTACGCTTTAAAATTCCATTGTAGGCTGATTTTATACAAGGGGCTCAATTCCAACCCCTTTCTAAGCAATGACATCCCGTTTGTTCTCAAATTGCTCGTATTGCTTTTCTGTCATGATTTTCTTTAAGGTGTGAACAGTATTCCAGACATCTGTAAAAGATGAATACAGCGCGATGGGAGCCAGCCGAATCACATTCGGGGCGCGAAAATCAGGAATAACGCCATTCCATTTCAAGGCTTTGCAAATTCTTGCCGCTTCGCGGTGTTCCAGGCAAATATGTCCGCCCCTGCGGTTATCTTCCACGGGGTTTCCGATTGTAAAGTTCATCCCTGCCAATTCCACATCGATCAGTTTCATCAAATATCTTGTAAGGGCAAGCGACTTGCTGCGAAGATTGGTGATCCCGGCTTCTTGAAAAATATCGAGCGAGCCAATCAGCGGTGCCGTGCTCAGGATATGCGGCGTCCCGATCTGGAAGGCCCCCGCGGTTTCCGCCGGAGTGAACTCGTGTTCCATGTCGAATTGCTTTTGCTTGTCTGAACCAAACCAACCGGCAAGCCCGGGCTGGCGCCCAAGATGTTTTTCATGCACATATAAGCCGGCTGTGCCACCGGGTCCGTTATTTAGGTATTTATAATTGCACCAGAAGGCAAAATCGACTTCATCATCGTGAAACTGATGGGGAACAGCTCCGATAGAGTGGCAAGCATCGATGCCAATCATGATGTTCCGCTTGTGCGCTTCTTCGGTAAGTCTGCGAATATCCAGAAGTTGACCGCTGCGATACAAAACAGCAGGGAGAACAATTAACGCAATGTCATTGTTCATGGCATCGACAATATTCTGTTCCTCGAGTGTTCGCCCGTTCCGGCTTTTGGTCTGGACCAAATGTGTTTCATGAGAAAATCCGTGTAACTGTAACTGGCTTTTCAAAGCATAAATATCCGAGGGGAAATTGAGTTCATCCGCCAATATTTTATTGCGATCTTCCTCAGGTTGATAAAAAGTTGAGACAAGTTGATGCAAGTTCACTGTTGTTGAGCCCGTCACGACTACTTCATGAGGTAAGGCACCGACCAATGGCGCCGTGTTGTCAGCTAATTTCTCCGACATATAAAACCATGGATGGTTTCCATTCGTCCAACCGTCTATGGCATAGGTTTTCCAATCATCGATAACCTCTTTCACAGCTTGTTCAGCACGTCTGGATAAGAGGCCAAGGGAATTGCCGTCCATGTACAACGTATTTTCCGGTATGTAGAATTCGTCCTTGAATGACTTTAATGAGTCCTCTTGATCCAATTGTTCCGCGTAGGCTTTCGAGTTGTCCATGTATATTCCTCCCATTCATACATATGGTACAGAGAGAATTGAGACAGGTCAATTATACAGAATTTTGCTTCATATTGGAACTTTTGGTACAATGAGCATTGTTTCCGAACCTTTCATACAGGAGGTGAAAACTATGGACCATCTTCCGTTTGCTTCTGCTTTCTGGTTATATGTGCCGGTATTGTTCTTCATGGTTTTGTCAGTTGTGACCTATTTCATTGAGGGGAGACGAGACGAATAATGTGGGAAATTATTACGACTTTTATCATTTATGGCCTTTTCATGCTCGCGATTGGGGTATGGACTTATTTTCGAACGGATTCAATTTCCGATTACATACTTGGGGGAAGGAAACTAAGCCCCTGGGTGGCGGGACCTTCCGCTCAGGCAAGTGATTTCAGCGGTTGGCTGCTCCTTGGATTGCCGGGTGCCGTGTACGTCGCTGGTTTGAGTGGCATGTGGCTCGGAATCAGCCAAATATTCGGAGCTTATTTAAACTGGCAGTTTATCGCAAAACGCCTCAGGTTGTACACTGAAAAGTCCGGAGATTCCTTAACTGTTCCGGAATTCTTCGAGAATCGTTTTCGTGACAGAACCCATTCCATTCGAATCATTTCCGCTTTATTCAGTTTGATTTTCTATATGATTTATGTAGCCTCGGGCATTGTTGCCGGAGCCAAACTGTTTACCGCCTTATTCGACATGAGTTATACGACGGGTTTACTGTTGGGATTTGCTGTCGTGTTTGTATATACCCTTTTAGGCGGCTTTCTCGCGGCCAGTATTACCGATATGGTTCAAGGTTTCATGATGTTCGCGGCGTTAATTATTGCACCGACCTGGATTATCTTTCATAACCTTGGCGGATTAGGCGGGTTATGGGAGGCGCTCTCGGGTATCAATCCGGATTTATTGTATGTTACCCGTGCGGTCGAATATAACTTCGGTGAAGGGGTGTTCTGGGCAAGTGCCGGTTCGGCCAGTATGATTACCATCATCGGATTTATGGCCTGGGGTCTGGGATTTCCCGGTCAACAGCATATTATAGCGAGATTTATGGGGATTCGAAGTGCCAAAGATGTGCCGAAGGCGCGAATGATCGCCATTATTTTGGTTGGTTTCTGTCTTTGGGGTGCGATCTTTGCTGCACTCGCCGGGATTGCTTATTTCGATCAACCGTTAGCGGATCCTGAGAAAGTATTTCTTTTGATGATTCCTAAATTATTTAATCCGTGGGTAGCTGGATTTTTGCTGTCCGCCGTTCTGGCGGCGATTATGAGTAC
>DASVCO010000276.1:0-4904 GCA_036381575.1 Caryophanales bacterium | reverse complement strand
GGAGAGCACGAGAAGAATCCGCCCCATTTTCGCAAGACACAAGAAGGAAGTCCTGATTTTATCGAATACCGCGAGTCGGGTTACGCCTTGCACGGGTTTCATTCCCATGTGCTTCCCGAGGACAGGATGAAGAAAAATATGGCGGTTTATTACAGCATGATTAGCCTGATGGACAAATACATCGGAAAAATTCTCGACCAGTTGGACGAACTAGGGCTTACGGATAGTACAATCGTCGTCTTCACCTCCGATCACGGCCATCTATTCGGGCAACACGGCATGAATTTCAAAGGGGCTTTTCATTACGAAGATCTCCTGCGAGTCCCGTTTCTGGTTCGCTATCCCGGGGAGGTTCCGGCTGGTGAAGTGTCAAATTCCTTGCTGTCACTCGTGGATTTGGCCCCGACCTTCTTGAATATGGCGGGTCTTCCTGTGCCTGAACCTATGACAGGAGTGGATCAAAGCAAAGCCTGGCGAGATACCGGGGAAAAGGTGAGAGATCACGTCATTTGTGAGAATCACCATGAACCGACAACTGTCCATCTGAAAACCTACGTGAATGAAAGATACAAAATCACCATTTATTACAACCAGACGTACGGGGAATTGTTCGACCTGGAGGAGGATCCTCATGAAGTGAATAACCTATGGGAGAACCCAGCCTATCGGGATTTGAAGGAAAGTTTGCTGCTGAAATACATTTGGGCGGAACTTGGAAAGGAACCGATGTGGATGCCGCGGATCAGCGGCGCTTGAGGGCTCGTGAACGGGGCCGGAAGGCGTAATTCAGCGGAAATTGCGTGGAATTCAGCGGGAATCGGAGAAGATTCAGCCAAGAAGCCGAGTTATTCAGCTAAAATAACGAAGAATCCGGCGAAAATCAATGAGAATTCAGCCATTATGATGTTATGTCAACTAGCAGACCACCACGAAATGAAGCGAAAAGGGGTTAGAAACCATGAAAGTAAGAGGCATTGCCCATCGAGGCTATTCGGTGAAATATCCTGAAAATACATTATCGTCTTATCAGGCGGCCTGTGATTTAGGATTTGAAATCCTGGAACTCGATGCCCACTTGAGCAAAGACGGCATACCGGTTTTGATGCACGATGCGACCATTGACCGGATGACTGACGGCGAGGGCTGGATCAAGGATTATACGGTCGAAGAATTGAAGAGGTTTCGTGTCGGGGAAAACGAAACGATTCCCACTTTGGAAGAGGCCCTTCGGCTTGTAAAAGGAAAAATGATCGTCAGCATCGAGTTGAAACAAAAAGGCTATCGTTATCCAGGGCTGGAACAGGCTGTTGTGGATGTGATCCGTAAAGTCGATATGCTGGATCAGGTGTATATTATCGGCTTTGATCATTATGCAGTGGCGCGAATGCGCCAATTAAACAATCAGATTGAGCTCGGTTTGGTGTTGAGCGGCGCCAGCCCTGCCGTGTTTTCTTTTATGAAGAAAATACGCGCCAACTATTTAGCTGTCGGAGCTGCCTACATTACGGAGGAATATGTTCGGGCATGCCAGGAACATGGCGTTCAACTTATCGCCTGGACGGTCAATACCGAACAGCAAATCAGGGAAATGTTACGTTATCCTTCCGTCTTATGTACCACAGACGAATTGGAACTCTTTAAATCAATCTATGAAACGACAGCTAATACGGTCAGGAATGGATAAGAAAATGAAAAAAGGATATATATTTGATTTGGACGGCACCATTTATTTGGGCGATCAATTGATCGAAGGCGCGAAGGAAACGATTGAAGCCTTGAAAAAGCGCGGCGACAAAGTGATTTTTTTAACAAACAAGTCTATCGCTTCAAGGGAAGACTATGTCAAAAAGTTAAGGCGGCTCGGGATCTCAACCCGTATCGATGAGGTGATCAATTCCAATGTCATGGTGGCCCAATATTTGCAGGAACAACTTGCAACGGGTGAAGCAGTTCTGGCCATCGGTGAACAGCCGCTGTTTGAGGAACTGGAAAGACACGGAATTTCTACAACGGAAGCTCCTGAAAAAGCCCGATTTGTAGTCCTGGGATGGGATCGACACTTCACTTATGAAAAATTAAACAAGGCCTTTCAAGCTACAAAATATAACGCGGAAGTGATTGCCACAAATCCTGACCGAACCTGTCCTATAAAAGGAGGAGAAATTCCGGATTGCGGAGCGATGATTGGCGCATTGGAGGGAGCCACAGGAAAACCGATTGATCAAATCATCGGGAAGCCTTCAAAGTATTTGGCTGAAATGATTGTCGGGAAAATTTTATCAATGGGTTCTTCAGATTGTTATATCATCGGCGATCGGCTGGAAACCGATATTAAAATGGGAGTCGAGAGCGGGATGAAAAGCGTTCTGGTGTTAACGGGAATTTCAACAAAGGAGATGGCAGCCCGATCACCTTACAAACCGACTTATATATTGGAAAGTGTTCGGGATCTTGTGAATGGTTGTATGGATGGGAGAGGGGAAAGATGACTTTTCATGGGCAGAAGATTCTTCCCGCCGTACGCGGAATGAAGGACTTTGAGGTATTGGCCAAAAGCAATTATCGATACATTGTTTTGTTGGATACTCATGTTGGGCAGCTTCGGGGGATAATGAAGTTCGCCCGATCACATGGGCAAAAGATTCTATTGCATGCGGACCTCGTGCAAGGGTTGAAAACCGATGAATATGCCGCACAATTCCTTTGCCAGGAGATTCGGCCGGATGGATTGATCTCGACCCGGACCAACGTGGTAGCCACCGCGAGGAAAAAAGGATTGATAGGCATTCAACGTTTGTTTCTGCTTGATTCGATTGCTCTCGAGACCAGCTATAAATTGTTTAAAAGATCCGAGCCGGATTATATTGAGGTTTTGCCGGGAGTCATGCCGCACATCATCCGTGAGGTCAAGGAAGCCACAGGCATCCCGGTCTTCGCAGGCGGCTTAATCCGTTCCGCTGAAGACGTGGATGCGGCGCTGGCTGCGGGAGCCGAGGCGGTGACAACCTCCCGGAAGGAATTATGGAAGTATGAGAAGAGCAGCGTTTGAGGGCCCCGCCAGTTTAAACCAACTGGCGGGGTTTTTAAAAGAAAAGAGGGCATGAGGGGTCCATTCGTGCAATTAGGTCTGGGTTTCGCGAAATAATGGGCGAGTTTCGTGCAATAAATTAGATTTTCGCGAAATTATCACCCACTTTCGTGCAATCTGACTCCCAGAGGGAAGTGAACATGATCGATCATGATCATTATTGATCGATTATGATCATTTTTGATCGATTGTGATCGTAAATGATCGAAGTTGAGCGATTTGAGAGAAGTAATGAGGAGCGGAAATGGATTTCAGCGGAAATCCACGCCCCGATGAGCCGGGAAGGAGCGATCTTTCCCGGTTTTCTTTTTAGAATGTGAGAAACATCACAGTGCCCGGATAGGAGAAATGGACCAATTTACTCGTTGTAATGGGATCTTAATGTTTTTCCCGACAGAAACGAGAAAAAAAGAACGAAACTCCTGTACATAGGGCCGAATTAAGGGACATCTTCTCGAAAAATCCCGTTTTTTGTATGCCCAACCCAGAGGCTTGCTGAAGGCTGGGGCCGAAAAGCCAAGTGAGGCAGATTCATTCTTTTTGATACAGAAATGAAGCGGAGGAAAATATGGAAGAGACGATTAGCCTGAAAGAGATCTTTGCAACGATCAAAAAACGGATATGGATGATTCTCTTCATTACTGTAATTGCCACGGCGGCAACCGGAATCACCAGTTATTTCATCATGACTCCGATTTACGAGGCGGAAACCCAAATATTGGTGCAATCCGAATCCGATTCAGATGAGTTTGACTACAGCCAAGTCCAGACCAATCTGAAACTTGTTAATACATATAGTGTGATTGTCAAAAGCCCTCGTATTCTTGAAAAAGTCGTCGATGAACTTGATTTGGATAAAGATGTAGGGCAATTACAGCATCAATTATCCGTGAATAATGAGGAAAATTCCCAAGTGTTGAACATTGCGGTTACCAGCCCGGAACCCTCCGAAGCTGTACAACTGGCGAATACCATTGCAGAGGTATTCCAGGACCAAATTGTAAACATCATGAGTGTCGATAATGTCAGTATTTTATCCAAGGCGGACCTCGGGGCCCACCCGCAACCGGTAAAGCCAAATCCGCTCCTTAACATGGGGATTGCATTCGTGGTCGGTTTAACTATCGGGCTTGGACTGGCCTTCTTGCTGGAATATCTCGACAACACGATCAAGACGGAACAGGATATTGAAAAATTGCTTGGGCTCCCCGTCCTTGGAGCGGTCACGGAAATAGATTTGGAACAACACAATACGCAGAGCAGAGTGGCCAAACGGAGGGTTGAAAGTGAAAATTTTGGGTCGTAAAAGCCGAAGGAAAACGAGGACACGTAATTCGCGAAGCCTGGTGTCCCACTTCAATACGAAATCTCCAGTAGCTGAACAATATCGAACGATTCGGACCAACATTCAATTCTCGGCGATTGACCGGGATTTGCAAACCATGATGGTGACTTCACCCGGTCCGGAAGAAGGGAAATCCACTACAGCTGCCAACCTTGCAGTGGTCTTTGCCCAGCAGGGAAGAAAAGTGTTGATTATTGATGCGGATATGCGCAAACCGACCGTACATTATACGTTTCGGGCTAACAACACTCTGGGACTGACCAACGTATTGACAAGACAGATCTCACTGGAAGAGGCCATTTGTGCTACAGAGGTCGAGAATCTTCATGTGCTGGCAAGCGGCCCGGTTCCACCTAATCCCGCGGAATTGTTGGGTTCTGAAACTATGAAACATCTGATGGGTTTATGTAAAGAAAACTACGATACCGTTATTTTCGATACACCGCCCGTACTGGCGGTTACAGATGCGCA
>DASVCO010000275.1:0-2338 GCA_036381575.1 Caryophanales bacterium | reverse complement strand
AGATTCAGACTGCCGATATCGACCAACGCATTTAAAACGCCGATCATACTGAATTGAACAACTTGGAATGCGCCTCGTCTCGATTTGACAATCGCCATAAAAGCATCGTTCCTTTTACCCATTCATCCGGCGGTTATCTAGATTGTTCGTACTCACAAGCCTTTTTTCGAGGACCTGCTGATAAAAGTGCAGCAACTGGGCAGAAGGTTCGGCCCATCCGAATTGACGACCGACTTCGTATGCGTTTCGGGATATTTGTTCTCTATAACGGTGATCGTTTAATTTGAGCACCGCCTTCGACAAACTGCCTTTTTCTTCCGGATCAAATAAACATCCGGTCACACCATCCTCGATTTGTTCACAGCTTGGACCACTTCTGGCTGCAACGACAGGCAATCCGGAAGCCATGGCTTCCAAAATGACCAACCCCAGCGTCTCCGTCGTCGAAGGAAAAACAAATACATCTGAAGATGCATAGGCTTGAGCCAACTCCTGGCCATGGAGGAAACCGGTAAAGACCACGTTCATGCCTTTGAAATGGTCCTCAAGCATCTGACGTTCCGGTCCATCCCCGACGATGGCCAGACACATGTCAGGATGCGTTTGCAACACATCGCGAATCTGACCGATTTCTTTTTCGGGAGCCAACCTTCCAACGTAAAGCAATAACGTTTTTTCTGTTTGGCCGCCTGTCAGGCGATATCTCATTCCTTCATCATAATGCTCGGGGCCGAAACGTTCAATGTCTACCCCTCTTTTCCAAACATGCACGTTCCGAAAACGTTTGGCTGTTAACTCCTCGTAAACAGTTTGAGAGGTGCACAGGTTCAGATCGGCCCGATTGTGCAACAAGCGAAAATACCACCATAACACCGGTTTAAAAAATGGAAGACCATAATAATCAGCGTACTGCGGGATGCGAGTATGATAAGAAGCAACCAAAGGATAATTCCATTTCCAACTGTAATAAACACCGGCAACCCCTAAGACAGCTGGATTAACGACATGAACAAGATCAGGGTGAAACATCCTTAGACTTTTTCCGACTTGACGGCTGGGCCAAGACAATTGCCGGTCCGGATAAAGAAAAAAACGGTGTGCCGGTAAACCAACCACCTGAATTCCGCGATATTCTTTGACTCCCAAATCAGGGGCAATGATCAACAGCTCATGCCCCTGTTTCTGTAACCAGTTTATGCTTGCCGTCAGCCGTGTGACAACGCCATCTGTTGAAGGTAGAAACGTTTCCGAGACGATTGCAATTTTCATACATTGAAGACTCCTATATGACAACAAAATGGAATGATTTTTTCGGATTTTGATTAGGTCGGGATAAATACGTTGACTGTATCATTTTCAGGGATTATTTCCAGGAGACTTGAGGCAGCACATTTTCTTTAATCACACGATCTTTATGCTTGATTACTTCATCTAGAATGTCTCCAAGCACTTCATCCGTTAACAAATGAGGTTCTAATCCCAAATCTTTTAACTTCGTATTGGCAGCATTGTAATAATGCTTTTCTTTTTCAACGCGTGGGTTTTCCAAATGAGCGATTTGCACATCGATGCCTTTACCTGCAGCCACCTTCTGAACCCTTTGGGCTAATTCAAGGACTGAAAATTCTTCAGTAAACTGATTAAACACCCGAAATTCGCCTCGATCAGCCGGATTCTCAGCCGCAATTTCTATACAGCGAACGGTGTCCACAATATTCAAGAAGCCCCTCGTTTGCCCCCCTTCGCCGTATACTGTCAGATCGTGTCCAATGGCCGCTTGGATAATAAACCGGTTTAAAGCGGTTCCAAATACGCCATCATAATCCAAGCGATTGATTAAAACAGGGTCCAGTTGCGTTTCATCGGTATGCAGGCCATAAACAATCCCCTGATTTAAGTCTGTCGCCCGTAATCCCCATGTGCGGCAGGTGAACATAATATTGTGACTGTCATGCACTTTCGACAAGTGGTATATCGATCCGGCTTGTTTGGGATAGGGAAGAACATCTTCACGGCCTTTATGCTTGATTTTGATATATCCTTCCTCAATATCAATGTCCGGAGTTCCATATTCTCCCATTGTACCCAATTTGATCAAATGACAATCAGGCACAATATCGCGAAGGCCAAACAAGACGTTTAATGTACCCGCCACGTTGTTTACTTGAGTAAAAACGGCATGTTCCCGATCAATCATTGAATAAGGGGCGGAACGTTGTTCAGCAAAATGGACGAAGACATCGGGCTGAGTTTGTTCAAGAACAACTTTGAGAAAATCGTAGTGGTTTAAATCACCTATGTACGTTTTGATCGTTTTGCCCGTCAATTCTTTCCAGCG
>DASVCO010000274.1:0-25474 GCA_036381575.1 Caryophanales bacterium | reverse complement strand
GCAGCTCTTTAGTCCGAGCAAGGAGGGGGAATTGTTGAAAGAGAACCACTATCGGCCGAAGCCCTTACTTACAAAAAGGGAAAGGGAAGTATTTGAACTACTCGTGCAGGATAAAACCACCAAGGAAATCGCACAGGAACTTTTCATCAGTGAAAAAACGGTACGCAATCACATCTCCAATACCATGCAAAAGCTTGGAGTAAAGGGGCGTTCTCAGGCTGTCGTTGAATTACTGCGGCTTGGGGAATTAGAGCTTTAGCAAAGACCGGCTTCATTCCGAAGCCGGTCTTCATTAAAGATAATACCATCATCCATTAAATTAACGGCTGCCGAAAAAGTTCTTGAACGACTGAACCGTTGCTTTACGATTAATCGCAGCGATTGAAGTTGTCAATGGAATTCCTTTCGGACAGGCCTCTACACAGTTCTGTGCATTCCCGCATCCCTGCAGGCCGCCCTCTTCCATAAAGCTCTCAACGCGTTCATCCGAATTCATTTCTCCAGTTGGATGAAGGTTCTTCAACTCAACCTGCGAGAATACAAACGGGCCCATGAAATCGGCTTTGCTGTTGACATTGGGGCAAGCCTCAAGACAAACACCGCAAGTCATACACTTCGATAATTCGTAAGCCTGCTGCCGTTTCTTCTCAGACATACGCGGTCCGGGACCGAGGTCGTAGGTTCCGTCAATCGGAATCCACGCTTTTACCTTCTTCAAGGCATCGAACATACGGCTCCGGTCTACAATCAAATCACGTGTTACCGGGAAAGTTTTCATCGGTGCTAGACGAATCGGCTGCTCTAACGTATCTACAAGTGTTGTACAGGCTTGCCGGGCTTTCCCGTTAATCACCATGGAACAAGCGCCGCATACCTCTTCCAGACAATTCATTTCCCATTGAACCGGTGCCGTCGCTTCCCCTTTAGCGTTAAAAGGATTTCGCCGAATCTCCATTAACGCGGAAATGACATTCATATTTTCACCGTAGGAAACCTCAAATTCCTCATCATAAGGAGCGGCATCCGGTCCGTCCTGCCGTGTAATAATCAGTCTTACCTTTTTGTCACTCATAATTACTGCCCCCTTCCTTGTTTTTCGCAGCTCACCGCTCTGCTCCCGCGCCCAAAATTAGTTCGGAAAGCAGTATTCCCGGCTTGTCGCCTCGTAGCCACTTAGATAGAACTCTTCTCCGAAATTACTATGTTACGATTGCCGGAAGCATAAGCCTCCTGATTACCATCGGACTATTGGTACAGCTTGCTCGAGACGCGCTACTGGAGTGCCGCTTGACGATACTTATTTCTCCTTCGAATAGTCGCGAATACGAGGCTCAATCAATGAAACGTCCACGTCTTCGTAAGTCAGGTCAGGACCATTATTATCCGGATTGAATTTCGCTTTCGTCGTTTTTAACCACTCTTCATCGTTACGATCGGGAAACTCTGGCTTGTAATGGCCTCCACGACTTTCATTCCGGTTCAAAGCACCAAGTGTGATAACCCGGGCAAGCTGAAGCATGTTCCAGAGCTGTCGTGTGAACGAAGCGCTTTGATTGGCCCACTTGGATTTATCGGGCATTCCGATTTTTTGGTAACGTTCCATGAATTCCTGAATTTTCTCATCGGTTTCTTTCAATTTCCCGTTTTCACGGACAACCGTTACATTTGCGGTCATTAATTCGCCGAGTTCCTTATGAAGCTGGTAGGGGTTTTCCTCCCCGTCCATGGACATAATATGGTCGAACTTCTCCTGCTCTTTCTTCGTTTGCCGTTCGAAAAACTCAGAAGAAAGATCCTCTGCAGCCGTGTCAAGATTATTGACATATTCAACTGCGTTAGGTCCGGCATTCATGCCGCCAAAAATGGAAGACAATAGAGAGTTTGCCCCCAACCGGTTTGCACCGTGGTATTGATAGTCAACTTCCCCGCAAGCATACAATCCCTTTATGTTCGTCATCTGGTTGTAATCAACCCAAAGACCACCCATCGAGTAGTGCACGGCAGGGAAAATCTTCATTGGAACTTTTCGCGGGTCATCACCCGTGAATTTCTCATAAATTTCGATGATACCGCCCAGTTTAACATCCAGCTCTTTGGAATCCTTATGGGTCAGATCAAGATAAACCATGTTCTCTCCATTAATACCGAGTTTCTGGTTTACGCAGACATCAAAAATTGCACGCGTCGCAACATCGCGCGTGACAAGATTTCCGTATGCCGGATACATTTCCTCGAGGAAGTACCACGGTTTACCATCTTTATAAGTCCAGACTCGTCCGCCTTCTCCACGCGCCGATTCACTCATAAGGCGCAACTTGTCGTCGCCAGGAATAGCGGTTGGATGGATCTGGATAAACTCTCCGTTTGCGTAATAAGCTCCTTGCTGATATACAGCTGATGCCGCAGTACCGGTATTGATCATAGAGTTTGTCGACTTTCCGAAAATAATGCCCGGTCCGCCTGTTGCAAGAATAACCGCATCAGCGCTGAAGCTGCGAATCTCCATCGAGTGAAGATCCTGAGCAACCATCCCCCGGCAAACTTCATCATCGTCAAGGACCGCCGAAAGAAATTCCCAACCTTCATACTTTGTAACCATTCCGCTTACTTCGTGGCGGCGAACTTGTTCATCCAATGCATACAACAGCTGTTGGCCTGTCGTCGCACCGGCATAAGCAGTACGATGGGCTTTCATCCCGCCGAAGCGGCGAAAATCAAGCAGCCCTTCAGGTGTGCGGTTAAACATAACCCCCATCCGGTCCATCAGGTGAATAATTCCCGGCGCCGCCTCACACATTGCTTTGACGGGAGGTTGATTGGCGAGGAAGTCCCCTCCGTAAACCGTATCATCAAAGTGTTCCCATGGAGAATCTCCTTCTCCTTTTGTATTGACTGCTCCATTCATTCCGCCCTGTGCACAAACGGAGTGAGAGCGTTTAACAGGAACCAGCGAAAACAGGTCGACGTGAACGCCGGCTTCCGCGGCCTTAATGGTTGCCATCAGACCCGCCAGGCCTCCGCCGACTATAATAATATTTCTGTCACTCATGGTAATGGTCACTCCTTCCTTGTTACCTTCTAAACTGGAATCATTGAGTACTCCCGCGTCTAAGGGGATAAGATGTAGTGAGACCACCCTCAAAATTTCACAAAGAAACGTTTCTTCCAGACCGGGTAGCATAACATACTCACGGATGTAATTGCTTTGGTGTTACCCGCTTAGTCACATCGCAGCTTACTCAAGATGCCACTCTAGAGTACTCCCTTAAAATGCTGTTTTCGGATCAAGTAAATGCAATTACAGCTCTGATTCCAACGACAGACATGATAATGAAAATAGCAAGCGTTACATATGTAACGATCACCTGAGAACGAGGGGTTATCGTAAGCCCCCAAGTCACACAAAATGACCATAGGCCGTTGGAAAAATGGAACACAGCTGAAAGCACGCCTAAAATATAAAACCAAAAGAAAAACGGATTGCTCAAAATTTCTGCCATCATTTGGAAGTCAAGTGTCTCGCCCATAGCCATTTGAATCCGAGTCTGCCAAACATGCCAGCCGATAAAAATGACCAGAATTACACCGCTGATCCGTTGCAACACATACATCCAATTTCGGAAGAAACCGTTGGAACCGACGTTGCTGGTGGATTGAAAAGCGATATAAAGGCCATATATTCCGTGGAACAACAACGGCAAATAAATGAGAATCCATTCCAGCCAAAGCAAAAACGGAAGACTTTCCATAAAGTGCGATGCCTTGTTGAAAGACTCCGCACCGTTAACGGCAAAATGGTTCACAACGAAGTGGATAATCAAAAACAGGCCAATTGGGACCACCCCGAGCAGAGAATGAATTCTTCGGTTTATGTAATCTTGACTCGCTGCCATATATAGGCCTCCTTTTCTACAAAGTATAATCAATAACGCCTCGGCGTAATTACGTCCAGATTTTATCAGGGCCTGGGCTTACTCCGGGCTCCCCGAAAAGCGTTTTTTGCTTTTTTTGGGTGACTACCCTATAAAAATCTGTGACATCCGCCAAAGGCTTTAACCTTATTCAGTCGAAAATTAGCCCCTCATTAAGGTACAGCCTGTAGCACCACTTATAGGAAGAAGGCATTTCTAATGAATAAAGTTAAATACGGAGCTCCCGTGACAAATCAATTGTACTCCCACGATTTACGAGCGTCAAGAAATCGTCATTTGCAGACAAATTCCGCCATACCGGGTCCGGTAAATCCTTTCAGAAGTATAGAAGAGTAACCGGAAATCAGCTATACTGAAAGTAAGAAACAAGAGATCGAGGCCGGACGGGAGTGCAACAAAGAAGTTTTGGGTTTAAAAATCCGTCCCTAAAGATAGACATTCGTATTCCGGCCTTCGAAATCTGACATCTGGATGAGGAGAGACATCATGAAACAGATTGAACAACAAGATGAGACCATTCCGGCGTTTGGATATGAGTTGTTACGCAATGTATTAATTCCCGATCTTCTCGGTAAAGAACAAGCAACCATTTTGTACTGGGCAGGAAAAAAGCTAGCCCGAAATTATCCGCTTGAATCAACAGAGGACATTCAAAGTTTCTTTAAACAGGCTGGATGGGGGAACCTTTCGGTGGATACGGAAGGCAGAAACAAAATCATTTTCTCCCTTACACCTGAAACATCCTCTCTTAAACCGAAAGAAATGAAAGAAACTTCCTTTGAACTGGAAGCAGGTTTTCTGGCCCAACAAATTCAAATGATAAAGAAACGATATGCCGATGCCCGCGACTCGGTAAGGAAGAAGAAAGTCGTATCCTTTACCGTGGAATGGGATCCAAAAGACCCTGTTGATGATCACAGCTAATCCTTATATGCCCAGAGGAAAAGAAACAGCCTCCCGCAAACCGGCTATGTAGTTTGCGGGACCAGTTGTTCACTGCCCAGGCTGAAGGTTTCATGAAGGGCTTCCAGCGCTGTTTCAAGATCTTTTTGCAGAACGACCGTCGAAACCTTAATTTCGGAAGTACTGACCATCTTGATCATCACTTCTTGCTCAGTCAAAGCATGGAACATTTGAGCGGCCACACCCGGGTTGGAAATCATCCCTGAACCGACGATCGATACTTTGGCCAATTCATTTTCACAGGAGATGTCTTCAAACAGAAGGCTTTTCTGATGGCGCTTCAAGATATCGAGTGTATTATCGCGATCTCCCGTATCTACCGAAAACGACAGATTCGTGGTTTCTTTATCATTTACATTTTGGATAATAATATCAACATTTATTCCGCTCGCGGCCAAAGTTGTAAACACATTTGATAAAGTGTCCATATGATTGGGCAAACCGTAAAGTGTGATTTTCGTAACATTCGTCTCAAAGGCCAATCCTCTTACCACAAGTTGATTCTCCACAGGTGCTTCCTCCTCTATGCTTGTTCCGCTCTTATCACTCATGCTTGAGCGGACTTCCAATTTAACATGATGATTCTTCGCAAATTCCACGGCACGCGGGTGAAGAACGCCCGCCCCCAATGTTGCCAACTCCAACATTTCATCATAAGAAATCGCTTCGACTTTTCTTGCGCCTTTAACATAACGAGGGTCGCAGGTATATACGCCGTCCACGTCCGTGAAAATCTCACATTTATCCGCCCCGAGCGCAGCCGCAAGAGCGACTGCCGTCGTGTCAGATCCGCCGCGGCCAAGTGTTGTGATTTCCCCGCTTTCCGTCACACCCTGGAATCCTGCCACAATGACTATTTTACTATTTTCCAACAGCGATTGGATTCTTTCCGTTTGGATATTAAGAATACGGGCATTCCCATGCACATCCTCAGTCCGGATGCCAGCTTGCCACCCTGTTAATGAAACGGCTGAATATCCCTTTTTCTCCAATGCCATTGCCAACAAGGACATCGAAATCTGCTCACCTGCTGAAAGGAGCATATCCGCTTCACGCTTTGAGGGCTGTGAATGAATTTGCGCGGCCAGACCGGCCAACTCATCTGTCGTCTTCCCCATAGCCGAAACCGTAACGACAATTTGATTTCCTTCTTCCACCTTTCGAATGATCCGGTCCGCTGCATTTTGAATTCTCTCCACCGAGCCGACGGAAGTCCCGCCGAACTTCTGAACAAATAATGCCACCTTATCCATCCTCTCTGTTTTTTCATGACCCTTTACCGCTATAAAATAAAAAAGCAACGACAAGGACATCCTCACCGCTGCTGGTATGGCAAAGGCAATCGATAGTCCTCCACACTTTTCGTGTGACAGCCCTGCATTTATTCAATACAAGTCCAGCAGCGGGAACAGACGGGATCCCCTTGCTTCGGCAAAAGCCCCTTTCTTCCCTCTTCACCGGAACCCGATTCCTCCAAGGTCTACTGATGGCTTTCGCGCCTCTATCTTGCTAGATAGGAGAGGTGAGATATGAACTCAACCCCCAAATCCTTATGAAATTATGTTGAATTATAACAGATAGCAAGCAAATGTCAACGGTTCTTTTCAGCCTGTAAATGCTCCTGGATCGTTTCGGCGACCGATTGCGGGACCCCCGCCTCCCGGAGTTGCTCAAGCGATGCTTCTCTGATTTTTTTCACTGAACCGAAATGGCGAAGCAATTTCCTTCTGCGTTTCTCCCCGACCCCGGGAATGCCGTCGAGCGAGGACTGAATCATCGATTTCCCTCTCACCTGCCGGTGGAATGTAAGGGCGAACCGGTGCACCTCATCCTGAACCCGCTGTAATAAATAAAATTCCTGGCTGTTCCGTTTCAATTGGATGACCTGCAGCGGATCTCCCATTAACAGTTGGGAGCTGCGGTGTTTTTCATCCTTTGCCAGGCCGCAAATCGGAATCAACAGCCCGAGCTCGTTTTCAAGTACGTCTTCTGCTGCCGCTATTTGCCCTTTACCCCCGTCAATCAAAATTAAATCGGGCAATTGCTCGTTTTCCTTCAGGACACGCGTATAACGCCTGCGAATTACTTCTCTCATTGAACCGTAATCATCCGGCCCTTCAACGGTTTTAATTTTATATTTGCGATAATCATTCTTTCTCGGTTTTCCATCTTCGAATACGACCATGGCCGAAACAGGATCGGTCCCCTGGATGTTTGAATTATCGAATGCCTCAATACGATGCGGGGTATCGATATTCAACTGCTTGCCGAGATTTTCTACAGCTTTAATCGTCCGCCGTTCATCCCGCTCGATGAGAGCAAATTTTTCTTTCAGGGCAATCGCCGCATTTTTACCCGCCAATTCCACAAGATCTTTCTTCTTCCCGCGAACCGGCCGGTGTGCCCGAATGTCCAGCATCTGCGCGACCGCTTCATTGTCTGTGGTTCTCGGCACAAAGATCTCCCGCGGTTTCATATGGTTTTTCTGTAAATAGAACTGGCCGAGAAAGGTTAAAAAAGCCGACTCCGGATCGCCATAAATCGGAAACAACGAAGCGTCGCGTTCGATCATCTTTCCCTGGCGGATAAAGAACACCTGCACACACATCCATCCTTTGTCGTATGCATAACCGAATACATCTCGATCCGTGAAATCATTCAACGTCATTTTCTGCTTTTCCATAACGGTCTCAATATGGCGGATCTGATCGCGAAGCTCTTTGGCATGTTCATAATTCATTTCTTCGGCGGCGGCCTCCATCTTCTGCTGAAGCTCCTTCTTCGTTTTCTGGTAACCGCCTTTCATGAACCTCTCTATGCCTTCGACCATGCCCTGTGTGGTTTCTTCGCTGATATCGAAAACACAAGGTGCAAGGCATTGGCCGATATGATAGTACAAACATACGCGATCCGGCATAGTCCGGCACTTTCGCAACGGATACAAACGATCAAGTAATTTCTTCGTTTCGTTTGCCGATCCCACGTTTGGATAAGGCCCGTAATACTTCCCTGATTTTTTATCGATCTTCCGCGTGATAATAAGCCGCGGATGTTTTTCATTGGTGATTTTCAGAAACGGATAAGTTTTGTCATCCCGCAGCATCACGTTATATTTCGGATCGTGTTTCTTGATTAAATTCATCTCAAGAATAAGCGCCTCGATCTCCGAAGAAGTCACTATATATTCAAAATCGGTGATTTCCGACACAAGCCGTTCGGTTTTCGGATCATGGGAACCGCTGAAATAAGAGCGCACCCGATTCCTTAACACGGTGGCTTTGCCAATATAAATAATGGTCCCATGGCGGTTCTTCATTAAATAGCAACCGGGCTGAGCCGGCAGCACAGCCAATTTCTCCTTGAGTTGGTTCATTTTCGTTCACCCTATCAATCAATTTCGCCCTGGCGAATCTGCGTCAAGATTTTTATCGTTTGATCTAATGTTGTATCTCCTTTCCTTATGGTAACACAAAGGAAAAATAAGCTCCTCATTTTGAAATTGACCGGAAATTTCACGAAATCCTTCAAAAAAAAAGCAGCCCCTTTTGGACTACTTCATTTCAGTATTTAATCATGATTATTTTTGATCATTGTTAATCGTTTATTGATGTTTATTGATCACTTCAACCAGTGCCTCTTTCGGCTGATAACCGACCACTTTATCGACAACTTCACCGTCTTTGAAGAAAATCAAGGTTGGAATGCTCATGACCCCAAAGTTACCGGCCGTTTCCTGATTCTCATCTACATCAAGCTTGACGATTTTCACCTTATCTGCCATTTCATCATTGATTTCTTCAAGAACCGGGGCGACCATTTTACAAGGTCCGCACCATTCTGCCCAAAAGTCCGCAAGCACAAGGCCTTCGCTTGTTTCTTGCGAAAAGTTCTGATCGGTTGCTGTTACAATTGCCATCTCAATACCTCCCTGTTTCTGTCTCATGAATTCCTAAACAATTTAGAGGAAGTATATCACGTAGCTTTTTCCAATGCTATTGTTCTGCTCGATATTATTTAAAATGGCCGGGCATTGTTTTTGTAAAGAAACCCGGGAAGTCAATGCATTAAGATCACGTGGCCATAACTATCAAAAAATTCAATAAACAAAAAAGAAAGGAGATGGCCAGCAGGTTGTCTGGCAATTCTAAAAACATAGACTACAAATGAGCCTAAAGGTATTGTTCTTTGGGGAATAGCATATTTAGCCGAAAATAATAGCCCGAGTCGAACCTTCCCGACTCAGGCTTATGAATCTCTTATTATTTTACGCCTCGCTCAATACAGCTTTCAGTTCTTCGGTCAGTTTCGGCACAACATCGAACAAGTCTCCGACAATACCGTAATCTGCAACATTGAAGATGTTGGCTTCCGGATCTTTGTTAATGGCGACGATGACCTTCGAGTTCGACATGCCGGCCAAATGCTGGATGGCACCCGAAATCCCGCAAGCAATATAAAGATCCGGCGTGATTACTTTCCCCGTTTGGCCGATCTGGAGGGCATAATCACAGTAACCGGCATCCGCCGCTCCCCGGGAAGCGCCTACCGCCGCACCAAGCACATTCGCCAATTCCTGCAACGGCTTGAACCCGTCTTCACTCTTCACACCTCGACCGCCAGATACGACAATCTTGGCTTCCGAAAGATCCACTCCGTCCCCCGTTGATTTCCGAACAATGTCTTTTACAATTGTACGGATGTCCTGAATATTGACATCAAAGGAAGAAACATCACCGGTCAAGCCCTCGTCTTTCTCAAGTGCTTGAATGTTGTTCGGACGGATGGTTACGAAGTACACTCCTTCGCTGAACTTCTTCTTTTCAAAGGCCTTCCCGGCGTAAATCGGGCGAGTGAATACCACGTCATCCCCTGCTTCAATT
Organism: Caryophanales bacterium; assembly: GCA_036381575.1. Lineage (GTDB taxonomy): Bacteria > Bacillota > Bacilli > Bacillales > DASSOY01 > DASSOY01. The sequence goes on along the minus strand of DASVCO010000274.1, from coordinate 15,699 downwards.
TCCGTAACATCGGATATCAGGCCACTTTCTAATTTAGCCGCCAGCCGCGAAGCAAGGTCCTTTCCCATGGCCGTATGGCCAAACACGATTGCTTCAGGTTCTTCAGCTTCAATGACTTGTTGCAAAGCCTGCTTGTAAGCGTCTGGTGTATAGTTTTTCAGATTTTCATTTTCAACTGTCAAAACACGTTCCGCTCCATAATGCACAAGCGTTTCTCCGAAATTCTGAACTTGATCTCCGCAAATTACAGCTGTAACTTCTCCGCCTTCGGCAATCTCCTTGCCTGCGGCAATAGCCTCGAACGATACATTGCGGAGTTCTCCTTCACGCGCCTCTGCTAATACAAGTGTTTTCCTCGCCATTCGAAATCCCTCCAATTTCAGATGCTTCTGTTTGCTGGCCTCTCGATTATATTACCTTTGATTCAGATCTGAGCAGCTTCACCAGTTCCTTCACTTGATCATCAAGTTCACCTTCGAGAATTCGGCCGGCTTCTTTCTCCGGCGGCAAGAAGCGTTCAACGGTTTCCGATTTCGCCTCAACCTCGTCTTCCTCGAGATCAAGATCATCGAGCTCCAATGTTTCCAAAGGCTTCTTCTTGGCTTTCATAATTCCCGGCAAGGAAGGATAACGGGGATCGTTCAACCCCTGCTGGGTAGTCACCAACAATGGCAAAGACGTTTCGATTTTCTCCTCATCGCCCTCAGCATCTCGTACAATAGAAACCGTTTCACCGTTCACCGTAATATCAGTGATGGTCGCAACGTGTGGAATGTCCAGCAATTCGGCAAGTCGCGGCCCGACCTGGCCGGTGCCGTTATCAACAGCCACGTTCCCTCCAAGAATCAAATCATATTCTTTGTCCCCGAAATATTTTGCTAGAATCGTAGAGGTTGTGTACTGGTCCTGGGCTTCGACATCTTCTTCGATGTCGATCAATACTGCCTTATCGCATCCCATTGCCAGAGCAGTCCGCAATTCTTTTTCCGCATCCTCGTTTCCGATGGTCACAACAGTAACCTCACCGCCATGCTCGTCACGAAGTTGAATGGCTTCCTCAATGGCGTATTCGTCATACGGATTGATGATATATTCCGCGTCCTCATCGTTAATACGCCCGTTTTCAATGGTTATTTTTTCCTCCGTGTCGAACGTCCTTTTCATGATCACATATAGATTCATTGAAAAGCCTCCTGTTCAAGAAGTGAAATGTTTGGAGCCCTCTTTGCATGAAGCATGATTACCTTTGGCTCCTGTAAAAAAACCTCTTCAAATAATTTCCTGAAAGATCTAATTGCCTCCGCGGCTCAGCCCATGAATAAGCAAATGGCTGACAGACCCGGCCAGATCGGTGAGATTATATTTCCTGTCGTTCAACACCCAATTGGTAACGGTTTCATCGAGTGTACCAAAAATCATCTGGCGGGCAAGGCGAATATCAAGGTCGGGATCAAATACCCCCTGTTCCTTCCCTTTCTCCAGTATATCATCAATAACCACAAGATATGGCTTAAGGACTTCACCGATTTTCGCCCGCAGCCCTTTATTGGATTGCCGCAGTTCGAGCTGGGTGACTACAGCCAAACGATAATCAGCCGACAATTGCCGAAAGTGCATTTCAATCATCTTGAATAACTTTTCCTCAATCGTTTTCTTATCAGCAATTTCATTCTCGATATGCCGGATAAACTGTCCCATCTTTTCCCGGAACAAAGAAATTAATAGATCTTCTTTGTTCTTGAAATACAAATAGATCGTTCCATCTGCAACGCCGGCCTGTTTGGCAATCTTTGAGATTTGCGCCTGATCGAAACCATGCTCGGCAATAACCACAACGGCAGCATCGATAATTTTTTTATACTTCGGTTGGTTTTTTCTTGACATGTCGGGCTCCTCATAATGAATGATTGTTCATTCATTTTCATGTTACCCAAAGGATTTGCAAATGTCAACGTCAAAGACATTTTTCAAAAGGAATGAGGAGGTCCAACCCGGGAATACTTTCCTTCCAAACCAACTAGCTGGCTCCTGTTTTTTCAGTTTCCCCTTGCTGCCTTTGCTTTTCCTCATCAATAAGCGTTCGGCGCAAAATCTTGCCGACTGTCGATTTCGGTAATTCATCACGAAATTCATATAACCTCGGAACCTTGTAGGCGGCAAGCGATTGACGGCAATGGCGATCAAGCTCTTCTTCGGAACAGGATTTCCCTTCTTTCATTACAATAAAAGCCTTAACCGTTTCCCCGCGATAAGGATCCGAAACTCCAACAACAGCCACTTCCAATACAGTCTCATGTTCATATAACACTTCCTCCACTTCACGTGGATAAATATTGAAGCCACCGGCAATAATCATATCTTTCTTCCGGTCAATAATATAGAAATAACCTTCTTCGTCCATATAGCCTATATCCCCGGTCAACAACCAATCTTCCTTAAAGGCAGCTTCTGTCTCCTTGGGCCGGCGCCAGTAACCTTTCATCACTTGCGGTCCCCGTACCATCAGTTCACCGATTTCGTTAGGCTCAGCGATTTCTCCGGTTTCAGCAGACAAGTAAGCCGCTTCAGTATCGGGAAACGGTAACCCAATACTGCCTTTCACCCTGTTCCCCCAAATAAGGTTGGCATGCGTTACCGGAGACGCTTCCGACAGGCCGTACCCTTCAACAAGATTGCCCCGGGTTTTCTTTTCGAATTGTTCCTGAACCTCCGCGGGAAGCGGGGCAGAGCCGCTAATGCAAGCCTCAATGGAAGAAAGGTTATATTTCTTGATCTCCGGGTGATTCAACAGGCCAATGTACATGGTGGGTGCACCCGGAAACATGGTCGGTTTCTGTTTCTCAATCGTTTTCAACGCCTGTTTCACATCGAAATTCGGTAGAATAATCATTTCCGCCGCATACATTACCGCCAAATTCATTACCGTAGTCATACCGTATACGTGAAAGAAAGGAAGAATACCGAGAATTCTTTCTTGTCCGTATCTAGTCTTATACATCCATGCATTACATTGCATTGTGTTGGCCACGAGGTTGTAATGGGTTAGCATCACACCCTTTGCAGGGCCGGTCGTACCGCCCGTATATTGAATGAGGGCAAGATCTTCTTTCGGTTCGATGTCCACCTCAGGCTTTACAGCTTGTTCATCTTTCATGATTTCCATAAAAGAATGGACCGAAGGCTCGTTGTAATGAATGTCGACAACCAGGCTTTTCTTTTGTTTCCTCTGGACAAACGGATAAAGAATATTCTTCGGAAAAGGAAGGAAATCCTGCACGCCTGTCACGATGATTTGGGCCAGATCCGTTTTCTCTTTAAGCTTCAACACCCTTGGATAGACAAGATCGAGACAGATGATAAACCTGGCCCCTGAATCGTCCAGTTGATGTTTCAATTCCCGTTCCGTATAAAGCGGGTTCGTCTGGACAACAATACCACCGGCTAACAATGCCCCATAATAACTGATAACCCCTTGCGGACTGTTGGGGAGCATGATGGAAACACGCTCTCCTTTTTGGAGACCAAGTGAATGAAGGCGAGCAGCCATTTTTAAAGCGCTTTCATATAATTCGGCGTAAGTTAAAGTCTTTCCCAGAAAATGTACCGCCTTCTTGTCAGGATGCTTAATAGCGTCCTGTTGTAAATAATAAAAAAGCGGTCTTTCTTCATAATCGATTCCGGCCGGAATGTTTTGCGGATAGTGATTCAGCCACGGTTTACGTTGGGCTTCCTGCATCGTCGTTCCTCCTTTGTTATTTTTTTCTTTTCTTCGCCACGCTTCTTTTTATAAGGGTTCGAGCGAAACTATGTTTTTTCTATCGCTTCCGGCCAATTTAATTTCCTCTATATATTTGATTATATCAGATTTACAAGACTTTTAAAGAAAACTTGGCCTACGCCAAGTCTTTGGTTCAATCCAGCCTTAGTTGCACTTAACAACACCTGATCGATTAGACTATGTCTCGGAGGAGCCTAGAAGACTACTTCTTGAACACGCTTTGGGCGACGGGGTGCTTATCTATCGACTTACCCGTGTCTTTAACGCCGATTATTCTTATTTACTGGCACGAGAAATTCTCCGGCAGATTATACTTTCTGATACGGTTAAGAAAAAAACATGAGATAAACGATGCCGGCCAGGAAGAAAACCGCACAACAGCCTATCAATACTTTCGCCAACGTCTCCACGCTTAAGCCCCCCATAAATTCTCTTGTTCCATTCATTCCTGATGCATAACGGGCTGAAATGATTTCTTCGGCAAGCGCTATCCGATTCCAGCCCCGATAACGAACGACAGGCCAATTGAAATCATCATCGCGGTAAATCCTACAGCACGATTGTCACGAGCAATTTCATCATCAACACGAAACGTCGGGGTCAAAAATTCAAAAATGAAGTAACCGATCAGAAGCAGGGCGAAGCCGAAACCTCCCCACCCAATCATCGTCAATAAGGAGTCGTTATGGCGGATTGAAAAGCGGAAAATATTGGCTATTCCAAAAATCTTCCCGCCGGTTGCCATCGCGACTGCGAGATTGCCTTCCTTGATCTCGTCCCAATTACGATAACGTGTCAGCAATTCGAAAACCGCCAGAAAAACGACCAGGCAAAGAACAACCACACTATAATTGGCGGCGTCACGGATATAAATATTGCCCCAGAAACTTTCCACCTGCATCTGCTTCTCCTCCGTTATTTCAACTGAACGACAGTTACGCCGCTGCCTCCCTCACCCTGTGTCCCCATTCGGGTATCTTTCACGTGAGAATGGGCCTTCAGCAACTTAGAAACCCCTTTCCGCAAGGCTCCTGTCCCTTTCCCATGAATAATCGACACTTGATGGTAGCCTGCCAACAACGCATCGTCCAAATATTTCTCGACTTCGGTCATCGCCTCTTCGTACCGCTTTCCACGCAGGTCCAATTCGGTCTTAACGTGCCCGCCACTCCCTTTCACAGACACCACCGTATGAACCGGTTCCTGCTTGGCAGGTTTCACGGGATGGAGATCATCCTCTTTGACATTCATTTTCAAAATGCCTAACTGTACAAGATACTCTCCATCTTCCAGCTTTTCGACGATATGGCCTTTCTGATCGAAACTCTCGACTTTCACCTCGTCACCGGGGCGAAAGTCATATCGTTTTCTACGTTTGGAGCGGGAAGAAGGTTTCATTTTTGTTAATTGCGGTTCGGCTTCCTCGAGTCGTTTGCGGGCATCGATGAACTCGTGCTCCTTCACCTTGCCTTCTCGTTTCTGTGACTCTCTCAGCTCTTCGATAATTTCTTCGGCCTGAACTTTGGCCGCCGCCACCGCTTCTTTCGCTTTTCTTTCCGCATCCTTCAAGATACGGTCACGTTCATTTTCCAACGCGCCAATCTTTTTCTCCATGTCCGTACGCAACTGCTCCGTTTCCCGAAGAATGCTTTCCGCTTCATGCCGATCCTTCTCCGCCTGCCTTTGATTCTTCTCGAGCGAAGCAATCATATTGTCAACTTTGTTGGTATCGCTTGAAATCTGTTCACGCGCCGCCTGAATAAGATCAGAATTCATACCGAGTCGCTTCGAAATGTCAAAAGCGTTACTCCGTCCAGGAACTCCGATTAACAAACGATAGGTCGGCCTTAATGTTTCAACGTCAAATTCAACACTCGCGTTCAAAATCCCGTCACGGTCATAAGCATAAGCCTTCAGCTCACTATAATGAGTAGTAGCAACAACTCGCGCGCCTAATTGATAAACGTGATCCAAAATCGCTATTGCCAACGCTGCCCCCTCTTGTGGATCGGTGCCCGCTCCCAATTCGTCAAACAGGACGAGACTATTTTCATCAACATGTTTCAAAATATCGATAATGTTCGTCATATGCGAAGAAAAGGTACTCAAGTTTTGTTCAATGGACTGTTCATCTCCAATATCCGCAAAAATCGATTGGAATAACGCGGCATGAGAACCATCCTGCGCCGGGATTTGAAGTCCAGCCTGAGCCATCATGGATAGCAAACCGATTGTTTTCAACGTTACGGTTTTCCCGCCCGTGTTCGGCCCGGTAATAATCAAAGACGAATAAGCGCCTCCCAATTCGGCATTAATCGGCACTACTTCATTTTGTGGAATCAACGGATGACGTGCTTCTTTCAGGGACAATTCCCTGTCCACATTGATTGTTGGCCTTGAAGCCTTTAAATCACGGGCGTAATGTGCCTTTGCAAAAATAAATTCGATCTCTTGAAGCACCTTCACATTATGAAGCAGCGCATCCGCCTGTTCAGCTACGTGTGCAGTCAACTCTGCAAGAATTTTTTCAATTTCGCGTGCTTCCTGCCCTTTTGCTTCATGAAGCTTATTGTTGATCTCCACAACCGATGCCGGTTCAATAAACAACGTCGCTCCTGAAGCGGATTGATCATGAACCATTCCGCCGAAACTGCCTCGATATTCCTGCTTGACCGGTATTACGTAACGGTCATTGCGAATCGTTACGACAGCGTCCGAAAGCATTTTCTTCGCGTTTCCGGATCGTGTGATTTGTTCAAGCTTCTCACGGACCTTTGCTTCGTTGCTGCGGATTTTCCGGCGAATGCCGTGAAGCGTTTCACTTGCTGTGTCAAGAATTTCTCCATATTCATCAATGCAGCGACGGACAGCTTGTTCCAGTTCCCCGGCCGGGGCCAGTTGACTCACGAAATCATGCAGCAACGGCAGCTCGATTTCATCTTCGACCATGCTGTCAATGAACTTCTGAAGACGGCGCCCGCCGCGAATCGTTTCCGCGATGTCCAGCAGCTCGGCAGCGTTCAAATGGCCGCCGATCTTCGACCTCTTCAACGCGGGACGTATATCATGAATGCCGCCAAGCGGCACATTCCCTTTAAGCCGCAACACCTTCGCGCCTTCATCCGTTTCCGCTTGCCAGCGATTGACCTCTGCGAGATCAGTTGACGGCTGCAGAGCCTCGATCTTCTCGACACCCAGTGAAGAGGAGGCATGGCGCTGCAATTGTTCAATAACTTTATCAAATTCCAATACTTTCAGTGCCCGTTTCAAGATAGAACCCCCAGTTTAGAAATGAGAGGTAAACCCCAATATTCTGCTCAAACCATCATGAATCGTTTCGGTTCAGAAATTGCCGCAATTTCGGCAAAGTCCATGTATTGATCACCGATTCCGGCCGGATCCAGGCCTTCTTTGCGGCAGACAATCCTATTGGCATATAATCAAGATTTTTCATATAGTGTGCGTCCGTATTGATCGACAACGGTACTCCCATTTCTTGAGCCATACGCAACCACTCTGCCGACAGATCCAATCGATTTGGATTCGCATTCAGTTCCAGCGCGGTTCCCGTTTCCTTCGCCATTTCAATCAAGGCCTTAACATCTACATCGTATCCTTTGCGGCGCCCAATCAACCGCCCTGTAGGGTGCGCGATCAAATCAACATGGGGATTTTCCAGCGCGGCCTTAAGCCGGTGCATAATAACAGACCGATCTTGCGAAAACGCCGAATGAATCGAAGCAATCACGAAATCCAATTCAGCGAGAATCTCATCCGAATAATCCAGCATACCGTTAGCCAAAATATCCATTTCCACGCCCGCCAAAATCGTTAAATCGCCATATTTATCATTCAGACGGTCGATTTCCTCGCGTTGCCGGGCTAATTTATCTTCACTCAGCCCTTTTGCCACTACGAGTGACTTCGAATGATCCGTTATCGCAATATGGCTGTAACCTTTCGCTCTCGCGGCTTCCGCCATCTCTTCTATTGTGTGCGACCCGTCGCTCCAGGTCGAATGCATATGCAAATCTGCTTTTACATCTGCCGTTTCAATCAACCGCACTTCCTCCCGGAAGGCGTCCAACTCTTCTTCGCCTTTTCGCAATTCCGGCGGAATTTCATTCAGGCCGAAGTGCCCGAAGAACGACGCTTCATCTTCAAACGTCCGCACTTCACCTGTTTCGGCAACCTCAATTCCGTATTCACTAATCTTTTCACCGCGTTCCTTCGCCAATTGGCGCATCCTCACATTATGATCGCTTGATCCAGTGAAATGATGCAGCGCGGTCGCGAAAGCTTCAGGCTCAACAAGCCGAAAATCCGCTTGCACCGTATAGTTATATGCAAATTCAACGGTCACCTTCGTCTCACCTTTATTGACAATGCCCGAGACGCCATTCAATTCGAACAACGCTTCTGCGGTTTCTAGAGGCGCCGTTGTGGCAATTACATAATCGAGATCCTTCACTGTTTCAGCCAACCGCCGTAGACTTCCGGCCCTAGAGAATCGCTCCACAGCCGGAATCTCCACAAGCTGTCGATCAATATCATCGGCGACCGCCAGCATAAAAGCAACCGGCAAACGCTCCGGGCGGGTGCCGGCTTCCTCAATCGCCGTCAGAATTTTATCCTCTGTTTTCTTTCCGAAGCCCTCAAGCCCTTGAACCCGGTGAGACCGACACGCCTTCTCCAATGAATCTACATCCGTCACACCAAGCTCATCGTACAGCCGAGCGATCTTCTTACCGCCAAGCCCGGGCAACCCGAGCAAAGGAATCAAACCGTCTGGAATTTCCTTTTTCAACTCTTCCAATAATGACGATCCACCGGTCTCCGCAAGTTCATCGATCACTTCGGCAGTCGCCTTCCCGATACCTTTCAATTCAGCGACGTTCCCTATTTCAGCCATACTGCGCTCATCCGTCTCTAGCGCTTGCGCCGCTTTCCGGTAAGCACTGACCTTGAACGAATTTTCTCCCTTGATTTCAAGATATACCGCGATGGTTTCCAGGGTTTTGACGATGTCTTTTTTATTCACAGGCTCCACCTTCAAATCACAAATTTAAGCGCCGCCTCCGCCTGACATCCACAGATTCTTAATCTGCTCGGAAAACACAGGAGTATCGTGTACAATCGCCTGCGCAAGGCCCGAGTCCGATACCGCCTGCTGAATAAAACCAACAGGTACGAGCGCAGCGAAATACAGAAATAGAAACATGATCAAATACACTTCAATGAAACCAAATGCTCCCCCCAGCCAACGGTTTACCGTCTTAAGCAAGGGCAAATCCGCGAGAAAATCGAGCATTGAACCGACAATATGAAGCAAAATCTTCGTGCCGAAAAACAGCATGCCGAAAGCAATGGCCCGATAATAAGCATCCTCCAGACTGAGAGCATCCATTAAAAAGGTCATATTAGTATCGCTATGTACGGCCGGGTAAGGAATCCATAACCGTAGACGGGGCGCAATTTCATCAAAATATAAGTAAGCCACGACAAACGAGGCGATAAATCCGGTCAGGTGAACCACTTCAAAAATCAGCCCGCGCTTGAGCCCAAGCAAAAACCCGCCTATTAAAATCAGCACAATAATTAACGTCAGCATCGTTTTTATTCCTCTTCTTTCCTATTTTTTTCTTCCAGCTCTTCAAGCCGTTCCTTGAGCTTTAAATAGTCGCTCACAATATTCACGGAAGTCAGGACCGCCAGCTGCTTTGTATCCAAGTAAGGATTTTGATCCTTGATTTCACGGATTTGATCGTCGACCATATTTGCGACCTTGCGAACATGGCTTTTCGATTCATCGCCGACAATCGTGTAAGGTTCTCCATATATGTTAACGGTTACCCGGTTCTTACGATTCTCACCCAACAATAAACCTCCATTTCTCTTAAAGAAACACATACTTTGCATAAGTATAACAAAAATTCGTCAATAAAGTCGAAAAAACACTGAGGTTTCGTTATAATGAAATTCGCCGCAGGAAAGGAGATGCCATATGGGGCAAACTGTGCTGAAGTGTTCCCGTACCACCATTGAGAAAATGAAAAACTTCTACCGGCCATACCTTCAGAAGAAAAAACCGGGAACGAGCGAGTTTTTCGCAAAGGTCCCCGGCTGTGCCGTAACAGCTTATCAATCTGGAAAAGTTCTGTTTCAAGGGAAGTCGGCGGAGGAAGAAGCCGGCCAATGGCAGGGAAACCAACCAGAGACAAAATCAACAAAAAAACAACCGCAAAAAACGGCGTGGTCCCCTCCGGAAAACGTAGGTTCACTATCGGTGATCGGATCCGATGAAGTGGGCACCGGGGATTATTTCGGTCCGATTACTGTTGTAGCCGTATTTATTTCAAGCGGACAAATCAAGGAGCTTCAAAAGGTCGGCTTGAAAGATTCAAAATTGCTAAACGACCGGCAAATCTATGACCTTGCGGAAGCCATTAAGCCAAAGGTCACGTACAAGTTGCTCACGCTGCCTAATCCGAAATACAACGAGCTCCGAGAAAAAGAAGGCATGACACAAGGCAAGATGAAGGCCATGTTACATAATCAAGCTCTTCGAAATGTGATGAACAGGCTTGGCCAAACTCCATACGATGGCATTCTGATCGATCAATTCGCCGCACCTGAATTGTATTTTAAATACCTTAAAGGCCAACCGGTCATAATCAAAGACCATGTATGGTTCCAAACAAAGGCCGAAGGAATTCACCTATCGGTGGCCGCTGCCTCAATTATAGCCCGCCAGGCTTTCCTCGATGAAATGGCTCGTTTGAGTGAAGAGGCCGGATTTGAACTGCCGAAGGGAGCAGGTGCTCATGTTGATGAAGCTGCCGCCCGTTTGGTTCGCGAAAAAGGTGTCGGGTATTTGCACAAAGTTGCAAAGCGCCACTTCGCCAATACAGAAAGAGCCGTCCAATTAGCCAAGAAAGATTAGCAAACAGACGCAGGCCAAATACCTGCGTTTTTTTTTATTCTTCACACCCGAATTCAAGAAATTTTCCTAAATCGTTGAATTATTATTAAATTCCACATAAAATAGAAGGAAACCTACCAACCAGTCAGTTAGAAAATGGACAGTCTTTACCTGGCTTTCAGCAGTCTATTTAAAAGAGTTTTGTAAGCGCATTCAAAACAACTTTGATTAATCAGTCGTAACCGTGATGGAATCATTCAGCCAGCCATAAAGATGGAACATGTTCTGCCAGGCCAATCCAGAACAAAGGAGAGGGAAATAAGTGCATGTACAAGAACTGTTCAGTTTAAAGGGCAAAACTGCAATTGTTACAGGAGGCGGGCGCGGACTAGGGGAACAAATCGCTGAAGCCTTTGCCGAAGCAGGTGCCAATGTTGTAGTCTGCTCGCGAAAGCTCGAGACTTGCCGCGAGACGGCTGAGAAACTGCAGAATAACGACATTGAATCCTTGGCGCTGGAATGTGATGTGACCGACCCTGAGGATGTTGAACGAGTTGTGGCCGAAACCAAGGAACGGTTTGGGCGAATCGACATTCTTGTCAACAACAGTGGAGCTTCATGGGGAGCCCCGGCGTTGGACATGCCGCTCGACAAATGGGAGAAAGTCATGAATGTCAATGCAACCGGTACATTTCTCATGTCAAAAGCGGTCGGCAAAGAAATGAAAAGACAGAAATTCGGAAAGATCATCAACATGGCCTCTGTCGCCGGCCTCGGCGGCGCACCTTCCGACGTACTTGACGCAATCGGCTATAGTGCAAGCAAAGGCGCCATCATCTCCTTCACAAAGGATCTTGCAGTGAAGTTGGCGCCGAATATCAACGTTAACGCGATCGCGCCGGGATTCTTCCCGACCAAGATGTCAAAGGGTGTGCTCGCCATAAATGGAGAAAACATTCTTTCCGGAACCCCGATGAGCCGCTTCGGGGAGGAGAACGATATTAAAGGCGCCGCTTTGTTCCTGGCAGCCCCTGCTTCCAACTATGTTTCAGGACACATTCTGGTCGTTGATGGCGGAGCCCAGGCCAGGTAACCATCCATTATAGATGGAAAAACTCATAGGGAGGGTACGCAATGAGCAGTTCCGCAAAACCTTGGTTGAAGCATTATCCCGATGATGTAAATACGGAAATGAATGTCCCCGACATGAATTTGAATGAACTATTCCAGCAAACAGTAAAGCAATTTCCGAAACATGATGCTTTATCTTTTTACGGATTGACAACCCGTTACCAGGAGCTTTCCGACCAGATTGACCGATTTGCCTCAGCCCTTCAACGGGACGGTGTCCGAAAGAGCGATAGAGTCGCCGTCATGCTGCCGAACTGTCCGCAATATGTTATTGCCTATTACGCGATTTTGAAGATCGGAGCTGTGGTTACCCAGGTTAATCCCATGTTGGTCGAACGTGAATTGGAAGCTTTAATGAATGACTCCGGTTCTGAAACCATCATTATCTACGACGCCCTTTATCCATTATTGAAAAAAATTCAGGCAAAAACATCAGTCCATCGGATAATCGTGACAAGTCCGTTACCGAGCAAAGAAACATTCGAACCCGACCATAAATTCGACGATTTTTTGGCAGCCGGCACAAGTGAGATCATCAATCCCGAAATCAATCCCGTGGAAGATGTGGCTGTTCTGCAATATACAGGAGGCACTACTGGACGTTCGAAAGGTGCGATGCTGACACATCGGAACATTGTGGCCAATACCCTTCAAGTCACTGAATTTTTCAAGCACAGTTCGGAATTCGGTAAAGAAAGTATCCTGACCGTACTTCCCCTCTTCCATGTATTCGGTATGACCTCTTGTATGAACTACGGCCTACATCTGGGAGCTAAATTAATTCTTTTGCCGCGTTTCGAAGTCGAAGAAGTGTTGAATACGATCAAAAATGAACAACCTTCCTTCTTTCCCGGCGTTCCGACGATGTACGTCGCGATCAATAATTATCCCGGGGCAGAAAGCTATAACATAGACAGCATTCGAACTTGTAACAGCGGGGGATCGGCAATGCCTTTGGAAGTCATGAAAAAATACGAGGCGAAAACAGGAGCTCAGGTGCTTGAAGGCTACGGCCTTTCGGAAACATCCCCCGTGACCCATGCCAATCCGCCGTTCGCAGAACGCAAACCCGGAAGTATCGGGATTCCGCTTCCCTCAACCGAATACAAAATTGTCGACCTTGCCACAGGCAAAGAAGAAGTCGCTGAAGGAGAAGAGGGAGAAATCATTATTCGCGGACCGCAAGTGATGAAAGGCTATTGGCGGATGCCGGAAGAAACGGAAAAGGCCCTGCGTGACGGATGGTTGTACACCGGGGACATTGCCCGTATGGATAAGGACGGCTACGCTTATATTGTCGATCGCAAGAAAGATTTAATTATCGCCAGCGGTTACAATATTTATCCTCGTGAGGTGGAAGAAGTCCTCTACCTCCATCCCGACGTTGTCGAGGCTGCAGTCATTGGGGCGCCTGATAAATACCGGGGGGAAACCGTGAAAGCGGTGGTCGTTTTGAAGGAAGGGGCAAACCCTGACGCTGACAACATTATTGCACATTGCCAAAAATATATGGCTGCCTACAAGGTGCCGAAAATGGTGGAATTCCGGGATGACCTGCCCAAATCGGCAGTCGGTAAAATTCTCCGAAGAGCCGTGAGAGAAGGCGAAGCCTCAAGTCATTCGGGATGATTCAGTGCAAAGCCGGGGTAAGAAAATCACTTCTTACCCTTTTTTACCAGCTCTCTCCAACCACACTTGTTTTACATTTTCATAGTTTTCCGGTGTATCGACATCCATCAAAATCCCTTTATCGTTCACGGGTACAATATGCCTGGATTCCAGACGATTAATGATTTTTTTCGCTCCCCGATCCCCATCCAAATTGGAGAAATCAATCTTTTGCGCGTTGCCGAAAAAGACTGGATGGCCCGGCGTAGATTGATAACTGGGCCGGACAACAAACGGCTCCGATGAAACAGATTGTTTCTTAAACCCGAACTGAAAAATCGTTTGAACTGTTTGTTCGGAAATCAGCGGCTCGTCTCCAAGGAAAACCATGATGTCGGAGCTGCCACAACTTTCGATCCCTTTTCTTAAAGAAGTACTCTGCCCGGAAGCATATTCAGGATTGATCACCCAACGGAAACGTTCATCTTCGATTTGAACGGAACGTTTGATTTCTTCAGCCTCATGCCCAATAACAGCGATAATCTCGGAAAAATCGAAACGGAGAATGTTCTGGGTCACATGCTGAAGTAGCGGCGTATCCCCAAGCCTTAACAACTGCTTGGGCGTTCCCATCCGACTTGAAGTGCCCGCAGCCAATATCATGGCTTTAACTCCCGTTGGCTTCATCCCTTACACATCCTTTCAATAGATCTATTCGCCAACAGGTTGATGAATTCTTCCTTTCTTTCTTAGAAACTCCCCGCTGTGGCCGTTTCGGACAGCCAGGATTTCTGAAAGAATACTAATTGCCACTTCTTCAGAGGTTTCAGCCCCAATGTCGAGGCCAATCGGATTATACAGGCGGGAAAGCTGTTCCTCTGAAAAGGTAAAACCTTCCTCTTGAAGGCCATCGAGCAACCATTTCCGGCGCTTACGCGGCCCAAGCACCCCAACATAAGGTGCGAAAGATTCCAATGCAAAACGCAAACAGGCCTGGTCACGTTCTAAGTGATGATTCATAATAACCGTAAAGGTCCTGGTCCCCGGGTGAACTTTATCCCGCAATTCTTCAGATCGGGCCAGAACAATCTCCGCTCCAGGAAAATTTTCTTCAGTGGCGAAAGCCGAGCGGGGATCCACCACCACTGTCCGAATTCCCAGATCTCCTGCAAATTTCGCTACGGGAATCGCATCATGGCCTGCCCCGAAAATCATCAATTCAAGCGGAGGAATATTCACATCAATGAAAACACTTGCCTCTCCGCCTTCCGATAATTGAACTGAACGAGTTTCTGACTTCGGATGCAATTGTTTCAGCTTTTCCCCGGCAGCCTTGGCCGCCAGATTATTTAAAATGGCGGTACCCAGATTTCCAAGAGACAACCCCTCTTCCGAAACAAAAAGACGCGCCCCCGCTGAGAGGCCGGAACCTTCCGGAACTTCTAACAAGGTTACGAGCACTGCCGGTTTTTCATTTTTCAAGCTGGTTGTCCAAGCAACAAATGGTGATTGGGTCATTCCTGATTCTCTCCTTTCGGCCGAAAGTCCTCGGGAACAGGTTCAATATAGATATCTACGGTTCCTGGACACCCTAATCCGAGTCCCCAAACGAGATCCTCTCCCATATCATATCGTTTCAAAACCGGCTTGCCGTCGCTCATTACCCGTTTTGCTGTTTCAGCGACATCCGGCTCCAGACATCCCCCGGAAATCAAACCTTTTGTCCTTCCGTCCTCATCAATTAACATCTTCGCCCCTTCCCGGCGATAGGCCGAACCTGTAACACGAACAACAGTCGCCAGGGCCGTTCTTTTCCCGGTACGTTCTGTTTTTTCCATTTCATCCATGATTGCTTTGTTTTCATTCATCGATAACCCCTCCTGTCACCAATTCTCCGGGCCAAATTGCTTAAAGAAGATGCATCATGAGCTTTCGAAAAAATATCAACATACGGCAGGGCTGTCTTCAGCCCCTCGGCTTCAGGTTTGTAATGTTTCGCCGCAGCCAGCGGATTCAACCAAATCACTTTGTTCGCTTGCCGATATAGCCTTTTCATCGCCCTTTCCAGCTTTATAGATTCACCGGTATCCAACCCGTCACTGAAAATAAACACGATCGTATTTCCATTCAACAAACGCGGGCCGAAATCACGGACAAATCGTTCCAATGAATCCCCAATCCGGGTTCCGCCTCCCCATTCCATCCCCAAATCGTCTAAGGATTTATTTTTGTTTAAAAGGTGGGTAACCCGCCGTAAGCG
>DASVCO010000273.1:0-4933 GCA_036381575.1 Caryophanales bacterium | reverse complement strand
TAAAAGAAAAACGCTGGGAAACCAAACTGGCCCCCGGGCTAACCTATACCCAAATTAAAAGAGGGCATCCAGATAAGCATGATTACTATACGGTGAACATTATGTTTACAGAAATCAAAGGTGATGCAAAGCGTATTGCCGAAAGGTTAAAAACAGATGGTTATAAACCAAAAGTCAAACGAGTGAAAGACATTAAACAAAATGATATCAAACAAAAATCCCTCGGCTATCTTGTCCGAGTGGGAAAATACGAAGAAAAAATGGATGCGGAACAAAAGGCGCACCAGTTAGAAAAGGACGGTTTTGGAGATTCAAGTGTCGTTTATACTGGATATTTTAATATGAAAACAACAGGCCCCTGGAACATCCATGTGATTGAAATTAATCCCGATATGTTTAAAGGAAGCATAGATTCCCGTTTAGCGACTGGTATTGTTCGAGGGAAAGAAAAGGTATCGAGCATCGCCGATCGCAGTGGAGCACTGGCTGCTGTCAATGGGGGGTATTTTGTTGTGGGTCCGGACGATGGAACCGTTGGAGACCTAGCGGGAATTTCTATGGTTAACGGTAATCTTGTCAGTGAATCAGTTGGAAACCGAACAAGCCTGATTTTAAATCCTGATAAAGAAAAAACAGCCCGGATTACCAAGATTGATACTAAGACAACCATCGTATCATCGGATGGTGCAAAGAAAACAATTGATGGATTGAACAGGAAACCTGGTTTGATTCGCAGTTGCGGAGGAACAGGAGGAGATCTGCCATCAGAACATCCGATGCATGATTTCACCTGTACAGATAGCAGTGAATTAATTATATTCAAATCTGTTTACGGAAGCCAGACACCGAACGGTGAAGGGGTGGAAATTGTTTTAAATGAAAACGGAAAAGTGGTTGAGTTATACAAGGAAAGGGGCACGGATATTCCTGAGAAAGGCGCTGTCCTGACTGGCACAGGAACTGCAGCTAACTGGTTATTGCATCATGCCCAAGAGGGTGAAAAGATAAATGTTCATACCAAGTTAGTGACAAATGACGGTACTATTGAAGCAGGGGAAAACACAAGTATTATTAACGGAGGCCCGCAATTATTAAAAAACGGACAAATCATGATCAACGCAGCAGAGGAAGGCTTTAATTGGAACTCCGATTTCTATTATCACTTTGGTAGACATCGTTACCCACGTACACTGGCAGGGATTAAACCGAACGGAAACATTTTGCTTGTTGCAGCGGGAGGTGGAAATCCTGAAAAAAGCATAGGTTTAAGTTTCCTGGAAAGTGCAAGGGTTATGAAAGCCCTCGGGGCTACTGAAGCCCTGAATCTTGATGGGGGTGGATCAACAACGATGGTTGTGGATGATCAATTAGTCAATGATCCAACTGATCAAACCGGTGAACGGCCAGTGGGTGATGCCATTGTTCTTCTCCCTGAAAATTAAAAGGGAATGCTCATTCTTTCGTGATTTTCTTTATATGAGTGGAATTTAACAAACCGGTTCCGGATTTAAGGAGCCGGTTTGTTTGTGTAGTTTGATAACGGATCGGTTTAAAACGGAAATCCCTTTTCGACAAAAAAATGCTCGTCTTTACAAAATCTTAACAATGCCTTTATACCGGATTAATAATGGTCTATTAAGATTCTAGTTGTAAGACAAAATGGCATTTCATGAGGGGGATCATTGTGAAGGCGAAGAAAATGATGTTCTTAGTCGTATTGGCTGTCTTGATGGTTTTCGCAACAGCATGTGGAAATTCCGGCAATACCGAGGGATCGAGCAATTCAGGTGGTCAGGAAGAGAACAATGCCGCAGGAGCGGATGGGCAATTATCAGGAAAGCTTATTGTCGGTGGATCGAGTGCCTTGCAACCGTTGGCTGCAGCTGCTGCAAAACAATTCATGCAAGAGCATCAAGGGGTTCAAATCCAGGTCCAGGGAGGCGGAAGCGGTACTGGTCTCAGTGAAGTAGCCGCAGGGAACTTCGACATTGGAAATTCCGACATATTCGCAGAAGCGAAAGAGGGGATTGACGCAGGCAAACTGGTTGATCACAAAGTCGCTGTTGTGGGAATCACAGCTGCGGTAAACCCGAAAGCCGGAGTGAAGAATCTCTCTCAAGAGGAACTTATCAAGGTGTTTACCGGTAAAGTGAAGAACTGGTCCGAGGTCGGCGGCAATGATGTGAAGATTACGCTTGTTAACCGCCCCGATGGATCGGGAACCAGGGCAACTTTTGTGAAATTTGCTTTGAATGGGAAAACCCCCGCTGAAGGGATTACACAAGATTCCTCCAACACCGTAAGAAGAATTGTAGCGAAAACACCCGGAGCGATCGGCTATCTCGCTTTCTCATACTTTAACGGTGACTCTGTTGTGAAGTTGAGTATTGACGGAGTAAAAGCTACGGCAGAGAATGTTCAAGCCGGTAAATTCCCGGTGTGGGCCTATGAGCACATGTATACAAAAGGGGAACCCGATAAATTAGAAAAGGCCTTCCTTGATTATATATTGAGTGAGCCTGTGCAAGGTGAACTGGTTCCTTCAATGGGTTATATTTCTGCAACGAAAATGCAGGTGAAGCGTAACGCGGAAGGAAAAATGACGAAAAAATAAAAGACAATGGCATGAACGGGGGTAAACGCTTGAAGTGTTTATCCCATTTGCCGTGTCCGTAGGTGGGAAGGAGTTGGAATATGGCTAAAAAAGATATTTGGCAGCCGGCAGGGAACAGCACGCTTGCCAGTGCGAGATTGTTAAAAAAAAGAAAATCAAATCGCAATGGAGAACTTCGGGGGAAAATCGTGATTTTTTCCAGCGCCATTTTTATTTTGGCGGCTACGGTTGCCATCACATTATTCCTGACGCTTAAAGGACTTCAGGCTTTTGTGGGTGACGGTTTAAACGTCATTGATTTCATCACCGGAACAGAGTGGTATCCGAAGCATGATCCAGCCACTTACGGCGCGTTTCCGTTTATTTTCGGTTCTTTCGCAGTGACCTTCCTTACGGCGATTATTGCAGCTCCACTTGGAATAGGAAGTGCGCTTTTCATGACAGAAATCGCCAAAAAATGGGGACAGAAGATCCTGCAGCCTGTCATTGAAATTCTGGTTGGGATTCCTTCGGTCGTTTATGGCTTAATCGGTTTGTTGGTAATCGTGCCTGTAATTCGTTCTTTTTTCGGCGGCACCGGCTTTGGTTTGCTCGCGGGAACGATTGTTGTGGGGGTTATGGTGCTGCCTACTGTCACAAGTATCGCTGCAGATGCTCTCAGGTCCATTCCCGAGGGTTTGAAAGATGCCTCTTATGCACTGGGGGCTACCAGATGGCAGACCATTTATAAGGTTGTGATTCCGGCAGCTTTGCCGTCGTTGTTGACAGCTGTTGTGCTCGGGATGGCGAGGGCATTTGGAGAAGCTTTAGCTGTTCAGATGGTGATTGGCAACGCCAGGGCTTTGCCGGATTCGTTGGTTGAACCGGCAGCAACGTTAACGACCATCATTACACTTAGCATGGGGCATACAACTTACGGGAGTACGTTAAATCATGCGCTTTGGACATTAGGCCTGATTTTACTTGCGATGTCTTATGTGTTTATCCTGATCATTCGGTTTTTGTCACGGAGGAGGCAAGTCTAAATGAACAACAGAGCAATCGATCGGATTGCAACTACTGTCATTGTTTTTTGTGCGGTTGTTATGGTGGGGACACTTGTGGCCTTGCTTGGTTACATTTTATACAACGGCCTTGGCTATATCAGCCTTGATTTCCTGACATCGGATTCGAGTTCGTTTCAAGCCGGAGGCGGCATCAAGAATCAGCTTTGGAATTCATTTTACATTTTGTTCATCACGATGTTGATGACCGTTCCTCTCGGTGTTGCGGGCGGTATTTACCTTGCGGAATATGCCAAGCCCAATAAAATTACGGCTTTTATCCGTTCATGCGTGGAAGTGTTGGCGTCTTTACCGTCTATTGTTGTAGGGATGTTCGGTTTGCTCATTTTTGTCAACTACTTTGGTTGGGAGTATTCGATTTTGTCGGGTGCCATGGCGCTGACGGTTTTCAATCTTCCGGTCATTGTGAGAGTCAGTGAAGATGCCCTGCGTTCTGTGGGGGCTGAGCAAAAGGAAGCAAGTCTTGCCCTCGGTGTGACGCACTGGCATACGATTAAAACGGTTTTATTGCCGGCGGCTTTTCCAGGAATTTTGACGGGTGTGATTTTGTCGGCGGGCCGGGTTTTCGGGGAATCGGCAGCGCTGTTATTTACTGCTGGTTTATCGACACCGAATCTTGATTTTACAAACTGGAATCCTTTTTCACCGGATTCTCCTTTGAATCTATTTCGGTCGGCTGAGACGTTATCCGTTCATATTTGGGCCGTGAATTCTGTTGGCATTATCCCGGATGTGAAGGCAGTGGCGAACGGTTCGTCGGCCGTACTGGTCATTTGCGTGTTATTGTTTAATCTGTTTGCCCGCTGGGCGGGAGGACTTATTCATAAACGAATGTCAGGGAAGTAAGGAGGAGAAACGAATGTTAAATGGACAAGAAGGTGCAGCCGCCTTGGAGAGGGAGAAAGATGAAGCAACTGAATTGAGCTTGGCGGTGGAGGATTTGAATGTTCATTATGGAGACAACCATGCCGTCAAAAACGTTTCCATGCCCATTCGAAAAAACGCGATTACAGCATTAATCGGGCCATCCGGATGTGGGAAATCAACTTTCTTGAGAACGATCAATCGGATGAATGATCTTATTGATATGGCTCGATGTGAAGGTGAAATTTTGTACGATGATGTCAATCTACTCGATAGTGATATAGATGTTGTCGCACTTCGTAAAGAAATTGGCATGGTGTTTCAGAAGCCGAATCCGTTTCCGAAATCCATTTACGACAATATTGCCCACGCTTTGAAATTTTACGGCATT
>DASVCO010000272.1:0-9219 GCA_036381575.1 Caryophanales bacterium | reverse complement strand
TGATGATTCCGAGTTGGATACGATCGGGGGATGGGTATTGACACAGAAGTCTGAAATTCAGCCAGGAACCGCTTTCGAATACGGGCAATACCGTTTTGAGGTAAAGGATATGGAAGGTTATCAAGTGAAGGCGATCGAAGTAGTTGAGACAAAATAATCGGATCCTCTTAGAGGATCCGATTATTATACTTTAAGCTTCTTTTTTCATGATATTGACCTGATGCGGGAACGGAATGTCGATATCGTGTTCATCAAATGCTTCTTTGAAGGCCTTCAGCAACTTCCGTTGGACTCCGTATTGTTCACCATTTCTCGTGTGCCCGATTACCCTAATGACAACGTCAGAAGCGCCAAGCGTCTGGACGCCGACAACGTTCGGACCGTCAATGATATTATCATCCTCGGCAGCAATTCTCTCGGATACCTCCTGGAGTATGTCCATTGCTTTGTCGATGTCGTCATCATAAGAGATTCCGATATCAACAAGAGCACGCATATTTCCCCTCGAAAGATTGCTGACGGTGTTGACCTGCCGATTCGGTATGAAATGAAGCGTTCCGTCAAAGCCACGCAGTTGAGTTGTTCTTAACCCGACTTCCTCAACCACTCCTGAGAATCCGGCAGTTGTTACAACATCTCCTACATCCAGCCACTTTTCAGCGAGCAGGAAGAAGCCTGTCACAATGTCGCTGACGAGTCCCTGCGCGCCGAATCCGATTGCCAGCCCAACAATGCCGGCTCCCGCGATCAATCCTCCTATCGGAAGGCCGAAAATACCGAAAATGACAACGACCACTACGAAAACCAAGGTATAGGTAAGAACGCTCAGCATCAGCCTTTCAAGCGTAATCGATCGGCCTTCGGACATTTTCTGGCGTTCTCTCATACGGTCGAATGACCGGGAGATTAATCTTTTTCCGATTCCCTTGGCAATGAGATAAGCGATCCAAATGGCTATCAGTTGCAAAATAATAATGCCGGTATTCTTTACAATTCTGGCCCAATCAATATTGGAAATCCATTCTTGCATGACAAAACTCCTTTCTATATGTATGTTTATATTATACCTGAATCGAACCGTGTCGAAAACATATCTTCCTTCTATCTTATGAGCATATTGTTGTTTATGGACGGAGCAATTAGGTTATGATACTAAGAGGATATACTTAAAGGCACATTCAATTAAAGTCATTCTCAATTAACTTTGACCCCAAATAACACATGTACTATAATGATCAACGGGTTGAAATTATCCGCGAAATGCGGAGAAACAGAGATAAGTGGAGGGATTTACATATGCCTGAACGCATGGTAGGAAAGCAAGCACCACGCTTTGAAATGGAAGCCGTAATGCCGAATAAGGAATTCGGAAAGGTAAGTCTGGAAGAGAACATGAAGCAAGACAAGTGGACCGTTCTATTCTTCTATCCGATGGACTTCACTTTCGTGTGTCCTACGGAAATTACGGCATTAAGCGACCGTTATGAAGACTTTGAAGATCTTGACGCTGAAGTTATTGGCGTATCAACAGATACGGTTCACACCCATCTGGCGTGGATCAATACATCCCGTGATGATAACGGGCTCGGCAAGTTGGCTTATCCGCTTGCAGCTGATCACAATCATGAGGTATCAAAAAAATACGGAATTTTGATTGAAGAAGAAGGGGTTGCGCTTCGCGGCCTTTATATCATCAATCCTGAGGGCGAGTTGCAGTACTCGGTTGTTAACCATAACAACATCGGGCGTGACGTTGATGAAACGCTTCGAGTATTGCAAGCATTGCAAACTGGCGGCTTATGCCCGGCAAACTGGAAGCCGGGGCAGGAAACGTTGTCCGTCTAATTAAGATATGATCTTTGCAATGGGGCCTAACTTTTAAGGTTGGGCTCCATTTTCTTTTATGAAGAATTTTCTGCATTTATCTAATTTTGCATGGATAGCCTGGTTATCGGTGTAAAAATTCGAAAAAAGGAGAAATTGTTAGTAAATGTGATGTAAGATTCATAAAATAAGCCAAAATCCATTCATGTGGAATGAGAAAGTTGTTTTTCGAGAAATCGACTTGTGGTAATTTATTTCGGAATCCGGTATATTATACTGTACTGTGTTTGAATATTGTTTTTGCGTATTTATTGACAGGGTTCGGCGTTGTTTCGGAAAGTCGGCGGAGGCCGTAAATTAAAGTGTGACGTGGAAAACGATTGCACAAAGGTGGTGGGAGTTTTGGAGACATTTAAAAGGCTGCAACAATATTATTGGCCTTACAAACGTTATTTTATCGGTTCACTTATCTTTCTGTTGTTTGTTGTTGGAATCACCGTGCTTTATCCAATTGTTTTGCAGCAAGCGATTGACCGCGGAATTAAGAATGGAAATTACGGAATCATACCTTACCTTGCCGTTGGCTTTGTCCTGATTATGGGGGTTAAGGGGGTTTCCGCTTATTTCCAACAATACTGGGCAAACGTGTTCAGTGTCAGTGCGGTTTACGAAATACGGGAAGCATTGTATAAGAAGCTGCAATATCTGCCTTTCCGTTTTTATGACAACGCGCATACCGGAGACTTAATGTCACGGCTGACAGCGGATGTTATGCAATTCGGCGCCTTTCTGTCGTTCGGGTTTACACAATTGTTCAGGTTTGTTCTGCTCGTTTCGGCCAGCTTGATTATCATGTTCTATTATTCATGGATCCTGGCTTTGGTGGTCGTCTTGATGACACCGTTCCTGGCAGTGACAGTCTACAGGTTTGATAAACGGGTGCACCCGGCATTTCGAAAGGTTCGTAGATCACTAGCCAATCTAAACACGAAGGTTCAGGAAAATGTCAGCGGCGTTAACACGGTTAAGGCTCTTTCACGTGAAAGTTTTGAAATGAGCCGGTTCGCTCATAAAAATGCAGACTATAAAGATAAATACTTATTCACCTCTTCAATTTGGTCCAGATTTTTCCCGGTAATGGAGTTTATTGGCGATATTAGTGTGGTTATTCTTCTCGGGCTTGGCGGCTGGCTTGTCAATTCCGGTGATCTCAGCCCGGGTGCGCTGGTTGCATTTTTCAGCCTGGTTTGGTATATCATGGACCCGCTCATTGATTTAGGGTTTATCATTAACGCCTTCTCTCAATCAAAGGCTTCCGGCGAGCGGTTGTTGGAGATTCTCGATGAACCGGAAGATATTCAGTCCCTTCGTGATGCTGCTTCCCAAGAACGTCTTGAAGGTCATGTGCAGTTCGATAATGTTTCGTTTCGTTATGGAGACTCGGATGATCTTGCGCTTGATTCGGTGAATTTCGAGGCCCGGGCGGGCCAGGTTATCGGATTAATGGGAGCAACTGGAGCCGGCAAGTCAAGCATTACACAATTAATTGCCAGGTTCTATGAAGCAACCGAAGGGAAAGTGTTAATCGACAATAAGGATATTCGTGATTACACATTGAAATCCTTGAGAAAAAATATTGGGTTTGTATTGCAAGAATCCTTCTTATTCTCAGCGACAATTAGAGATAACATTGCGTACGGAGATCCCGATGTATCAATGGATCGGATTGTTGATGCCGCAAAACGTGCCCAGGCACATGATTTCATTATGAATGAACTTCCGCACGGGTACGATACGATGCTTGGGGAACGAGGAATGGGGCTTTCCGGCGGACAGAAGCAACGGATTGCGATTGCCCGCGCACTACTGATTAATCCAAGCATACTGATTCTTGACGATGCCACAAGCGCAGTTGATATGCAGACTGAAGCGAAGATCCAGCATGCATTTCGCGAGCTGATGCGGGGGAGAACGACATTTATTATCGCCCATCGAATCTCTTCGGTTCAACATGCCGATGAAATCCTGGTGCTTGAAAACGGATCGATTGCCGAACGGGGAACACACAACGAGTTACTGGAGGGCAATGGTTTGTATCGCAGAATTTACAACATTCAGTACCAGGACCGCCAGAGTGTGTTAGCTAATCAGATCAGCTGACGAATTTATCAAAGACTGAAAACCAAGACAGCATAAAATACAGAAATGAGGGGACTGGTTTTTTTCATTTCCGGCCCCTCGCTTCCCATTTCTAATACGGGGGTGAAAGCATGGCTGAAAAAAGCCGCTCACTTGAAAGATTTTATTATAAACAGGATCAGGCGATTGAAAAGCCTTTTAATTGGAAACAAATGACAAGGCTTTTGAGCTACATGAAACCTTACAAAAAAACAATGGTTCCGAAAACATTGGCGGCTGTATTGGTACCGACTGCAGTTCGTCTGACCGTTCCGATTCTTATCGGGGCAGCTTTTGATCATGCTATCTCAGAGTCTGGAGGGGATCCCGAATTCCTGACGATTCTTGTGATTGTAGCATCTGCTCTTTATGTTTTGAATCTTATTGCCAACAAATATCGAATCTGGTGGACTAATCAGCTTGGGCAATATGTCATTCACGATTTGCGGAAACACTTGTTTAATCATGTGCAACGTTTATCACATCGATTTTTTGATTCACGATCAGCAGGTTCTATTCTCGTAAGGATCATTAACGATGTTAATTCACTGCAAGAATTGTTTACAAATGGTGTCGTCAATCTGTTAACAGACATTGGCATGCTTGCGGGAATTGTTGTGATTCTGCTGATATTAAGCCCGAAACTTGCATTGGCCGTATTGGTCATCCTGCCTTTAATGTTTATCATTTCTACCAAACTTCGCCGGAATATCCGACGTGCATGGCAGGATGTGCGGATCAAGAGAGCCAAAGTCAATTCGCATTTGAATGAAAGCATTCAGGGTATCCGTGTCACTCAGTCCTTTACACAAGAAAAAGAAAACATGGAGTTCTTCAATAAGCTGAACTTTGAGAACTTCGAAAGCTGGCGGAAAGCGAACCAGAAAAACGCTGTTTTCCGTCCGTTTGTAGAGATGTCCAACGCTATTGGATCAGGCATTCTAATTTGGTACGGCGCTTCTTTGATTCAAAATGGTACGATTGAGCTCGGCGTCTTCGTTTCGTTTGCTTTTTACATCGGGATGTTCTGGGAGCCGATTTCACGACTCGGCCAAATGTATAATCAGCTTCTGGTCGCTATGGCTTCGTCAGAAAGAATCTTCGAATTCCTGGATGAACGCTCAAACGTGGAAGAGTATCCGGATCCGGTGCCCATGGATAATGTCCAGGGAGCCATTCGCTTCGAAGATGTTGAATTCACATATGATAATGACCGCATGGCTTTGAATCGGATCAATCTGGAGATGGAGGCCGGCCAACAGGTAGCCTTGGTTGGCCATACCGGATCAGGAAAATCAACGATAGCCAATTTGATCGGCCGATTCTACGATCCCACCGGCGGGAAGGTAACATTAGACGGTACAGATTTACGGAAATACAGGCTTGATGAACTGCGAGAGAATGTCAGTACTGTATTGCAGGATACCTTCATTTTCTCGGGGACGATTATGGAGAATATTCGTTTTGGAAGGCCGGACGCTACGGATGAAGAGGTCATCCAGGCAGCTGAAGCGATTGGCGCTGACGGTTTTATCCGGAAGCTAAGCGACGGTTTTGAAACTGAGGTGGAAGAACGCGGAAATGTGCTTTCCGTTGGTGAACGGCAGCTTCTTTCGTTTGCGCGGGCGCTTCTTGCCGATCCGAAAATCCTGATTTTGGATGAAGCGACAGCCTCGATTGATACAGAAACAGAAATAGTCATCCAAAATGCGCTTGAAAAGCTGCTGGACGGCCGGACGTCAGTATTAATCGCCCATCGTCTGTCAACAATTCGCGACGCGGATAAGATTGTGGTATTGGAACATGGAAATATTTTGGAAGTTGGCAATCACGACGAGTTAATGCAAAAACGCGGGAAATATTATGAACTTGTCGTCAGCCAATTTCAGATGATGGATGCGGTATAAACTGTAACGGTTAATCTGCCTTTTTCGAACTGCACCCCAATGTTAGATGCCATCTAACATGAGGAGGTGCAGTTTTTTCGAGGCTTGGATTTCGATTATCATTTTCCTTTCACGAGCCTCCAATACTCTAGGCGAAACTTGAGCCTCACATCCTGTTTTCTTGACGGTGCACCTGCCCGAAGGTATGATGAAAAAAGAATAGCATAAGATCGGAAAAAATCAGGTTGGCAGATTCATAAACAGGGTCTGCCATGAAAAGGGAAGTCCGGTGAAAGTCCGGCGCGGTCCCGCCACTGTAAATGCGAGCGCTCTATTATAGTACCACTGTCGGTAAGGACGGGAAGGTGATAGAGCCGTGATGACCATGAGCCAGGAGACCTGCCTGTTTTTTTTTGAACACCTGAGATACCTACGAGGATAGGGAGGTGTATGCAGAACGGTTTTCGGTTTGACGTTTTGTGTACGACGGCATCTCCGTATGGGGATGCTTTTTTTGTTGGAATTTTATTTTCAGGGGGAAGCGGAATGAATTCGGTATATCGTTACATTAGGGTGCTTGTTATAGCAATGCTTGTTCTTGGCCAGGGGGCCTTTACTTTTTCCTCCTCCGTTATGGCGCAGGACCAAACGAACATGGCTGGTTTGTTGGTTAAGGGGGATCACTCAGAGAAGGCTCTTTATGAGAACGGAACGGTATCCTATCAAAAGGGAGCAACCGCATTCGATGTTCTTATACAAACATTGGGGAAGGATCAAGTAGCGTATAAACCAACAGATTACGGCAAGATGATTACTGCTATCAAAGAATTAAAAGCGAAAGACTCAAATTTCTGGGCATTTTATATCAATGGCATAAGTTCACCGACGGGGGCTGACCACTATAAGGTGCAGAATAAGGATCGACTGTGTTTCCGTTATGCCAACTGGTCGGTTCCTAGTGCAAACCAGGTCACGTTGTCCATTCAGGGAGATGAAAAGACGGGTGCGATTCTGAAAGATAAAGAGGTTTCTTTTATAAAAGGGCCTGACGGAGAAACACCAACAGCTTTCGATTTGCTGCGAGTTACGATGGGGCACAAAAAGATTGATTATAAACAATTCGATTTCGGGAAAATGATTACTTCCATTGCGGGCCTGAAAGCCACACAAGGCGAATCTTATTGGGCTTTATACATCAACGGGGAATCAGCTCAGGTCGGGGTCAGTCAATATCACATCGAAAAAGGCGATGATCTTTCGTTCCGCTACACTCCTCTTAAAAAGACCAGTGAGAACGGAACAGAAAGCAAGGATAACAACGAATCGAAAAAACAACAATCAATAACGGAAAAGGAAATTCAGTCTGCGATCAATCAGGCAAGCGGCTATTTATCGGGTGGTCAAATAGGCACGTGGGCAGCCGTAGCGTTAAGAAAAGCAGGGAAAGAGGTTCCTGAAAGCTATCTTGAGGGTGTAAGGCAAAAGGTTAAGGAAGCAAAAGGAGAGCTTGAAAGAATTACAGACTATGAAAAATACACATTAGGGATCTTGGCAGCGGGAGGAGACCCCACCAATGTTGCCGGATACAATTTAGCCAAGCATATCTATAACGGAAAGATCGCCAAGCAGGGAATAAACGGTGTTATTTATGGGTTAATTGCCCTGAGCAGCGCCGATTTAGAAATACCATCTGATGGTGCCAAGTGGCCCACGGAGAAACTGGTTCAATATCTTGTTGAACACCAAAATGATGACGGGGGTTGGACCGGATACAGCGGCAAGAGCGGTTTGGATATTACAGCAATGGCTTTGACCGCATTGTCAGATTATGGGGAGCAGGCGAAAGTTAAGAAGGCCATTGATGCGGGAGTTGCTTTTCTTGCCAAACAATCATCAAGTGTTGATAATAGTACATCAACCGCTCAAATGATTATTGGACTCACGGCCAACGGCATTGATCCGACGAATTCCGAATTCAACAAAGATAAGAATACGGATCTCGTATCTTATCTTTTATCGTTCCAAAATCAGAACGGCGGATTTGGCTGGAAAAAGGCCGGCGAAGAAAATGCCTTTTCTACCGAACAACCTCTCGAAGCTCTGGTGGCCTATGATTTATTTGTAAACGGTGGCGACTCGCTGTATGAGTTCTCTTTCAACCCAAAGAATAGTGTAAATGGGGCGAATGCCGATACTCAAGGAGGAGACAACGCTGCCGATTCCTCCAATGAAGAAGGCAAATTGTCACCCGAGAAAGCAGGCAATATATATAACTGGCTCGTGTTGGGGGCATTGGTGTTGGCCGTTTTGGGCATTTCGATGTTTCTCTACAATCGAAGGAAAAAATAATCATCCTTAACTGTCCATCGTGTGGAGGAGAGGGGGAGGATTTCTATGAGCTTGATCCGGCGTTTGTCATGGTTATTGGCCGTTCTGTTGCTTGTAATCGGAGTGGCAGGGTGTAAGGAAGATTCAATTGGACCGGCCTCCAAACAAACAGGTCAACCGGCAGAAACTGAGGAATTACAGAATAATCAGCAAAGCCAGGAAGATGAAGCCGTTTCCTTGACGATTATCGGAGACGACAAAACGGGTACGATTGTGGCGACGACGGAGGTGCCGATTGGGGAGGACGATAGTTTGTTGGACGCTACCCTTGCCATTTTAAAGAAGAGAGGCATCCAATATAGTGTCAGAGGCGGCGGTTCGACTGCTTATGTTGAGGGAATAGGCAATTTATACGAATTCGCCCGCGGGCCGATGAGCGGGTGGGAAGCCAGGAAAAACGGCCATTTGCTCAGCCAAAGTGCCGGAATCACTTCTGTTGAGGACGGAGACGTGATCCGCTGGGTGTACACATCGAATTATAAGGAAGAGGAATAACAGTGGGCAGAGGTTTTGCTTCTTTTCATCCCTTTACTTGTTTTTTATATTTTGTCGGAACGGCTATGCTCGTCATGTTAGATCGTCATCCGGTGTTCTTGTTGTGCGGACTCATTGTTCTTGTGTTGTTAAATGTTGTCCAGAATGGTGGAAAGGCCTTGTACCGTTGGTATGCCGGCGTGCTGCTCCTGTTTTTATTTTTTGTGATTGTCAATCCACTTCTCAATCATAAAGGCAGCCACATTCTATTTTATTTCAGCGGCAATCCAATTATGTTGGAGGCTGCGATCAAAGGTGTAACAGTTGCCCTGTCACTGGTCTGTTTGTTGATGATGTTCATTTCGTACAACCGTGTCATTACGGCGGATAAGTTTTTATTTTTATTTGCGAAACTTATTCCGAAATGGGCGTTGCTTGCGATGCTTACGATGCGTTTTGTTCCGTTGCT
>DASVCO010000271.1:0-8254 GCA_036381575.1 Caryophanales bacterium | reverse complement strand
CGAGCGTACAAAGCCCCAACCAGATCCTCCTGTGACTCGATTTGTTTAAGGAACACCAACCAAGCCCTGCCAAAAGAATGCCCTCAATGAAAAACCAGGGTTCGAAGAATAAAAGATCCCAAAACACATAGGCATGTTGATTCATATTAAAGGATCCAGATTTCAACTCGATAACTCCTGTAATTTGTAGGAATCGGTCGATTATTCCATAAATCCCGTGGGAGGCTGCTACTGAGGAACCTGCCCAGGCTATCGTTAACAATAACCATTTTAACGGCTTGGTGTTCCAATAATAGATCAATGCAATCCCCAGAAGCCCCGCCGGCGTGAGGATGGCTGATGCAAACCAATTAATCAGTTCCCATTGAGAGAGTTCTGAAACAGATGGCTTTAGGAACGACATACCCACCGTGCCACCCAGCGCCCAATAAAGATGTGGAAGCATATAGGCTATCGACCAAATAAAAACTGCATATCCCGACCAAATCAAATATCGGGGTCGTGAAAGCTTTTCACGTTCCAAAGAATTCAACCTGTCATCCGTTTTGTTTTCCTTCATTTTAACTGTCAATATAATCACCTCGAATTCCATTGTACTCGGCAAATGGGAAATTGAAGCGACCTCAAGTTTAAATTCAGTTTAATTTCTGCCCCAGGTAATGGCATGTCCCGTTTGAAGAGCTGGATATCTCCCACTCTATGCCCATTTCATTTGTCATGAGGGAGATAATAGTCAGGCCAATGCCCGCTCCTTTTGCTTCTGATTTGTGTTCCAGCCCCTGTCCTTTATCCTTGATTGCAAGGAAGATGGATCCTTCGCGGTCAATGGTTTCTACGCTTATATATCTTCCGGGTCGGGCATGTCTGATAACATTTTGAAAAAGATTATCCACAATACTTCGGAACCATAAAGGATCGACCTGCCAAACCAATGCTTGATCTGTCAAATCCACAACCACTTCAAAACCTTCTTTTTCGAAAACGGGATACCACTCGGCCATGGCATTCCTCAATTCATCGCTTACATCCATATTCGTTTTTTCCATCGGATATTTGCCAGCAGAGAGTAATGTATAGGTAAGAAGATTCTCTAGTAACTTACCGACATCATTCAGTTTGTTTAGGATGATTTGCATAGACTCTATTGCTTTGGGCGATGATGGGTTATTCTTAACCGTGTAGGCGTGTTGTTGAATAACGGTTAAAGGCGTACGTAAATCATGAGATAGATTGGCGATAAGTCGTTTTCGAAGATCTTCTTCCTCCTTCTCACGCTTCCTACTGTCTTTTAACTGATGAACCATCTTGTTAAAGGCCCTTTCCAACTGCCCGATTTCATCCCGATTATTGATTGTGACCTTATCAGGTATGCCGCTGTCCCCGGTTTCAGTCATCGAAGCCCGAAGCCCCACAAGCCTTTTACGAATTCTTAAAAAAAACAACAAAGAAACCGCCACTAGAGAAACCCCCGCGACAAACATGAGAATCACTAAAAGAGAATCTCCGAATAACGGCTCAAATGCAAGTGAGGTCAGGGTTTTTGGGATAAGAAACACCATGATTCCTTGTCTGCCTTCTTTACCGATAGGAGCTGTCACAGTGAATGTACCGTGTTGTCTTTTCTTATCTAGATAGTTGATTACGTTAAGGAAGGTCCATTGATCAGGAATTTCTTTCAGATGCCCATTAATAAAATGGGTTTTCCCTGTTTCATCGACCCAGAACATTTCTGCTTTTGGATAGCGTTCTTGGATCTTGTCCAATTTCTCATTGATGGTTCGCTGATCAGCCTTGTTGAGTCCTTTAGCCGCGTGAACCCACATTCTTTGTAATTCTTGTGTTTGATATAATGATTCCTGTTTTGACAAAATGCCCGGCAAATAATAGATTGTTGGCAAAACGGGCCAAAGGAGTAAGGATGCGATGATCAACAACAAATATTTGGTCACTAACGAACGGCGCATCTTCATGTTCTTAACCTGTACCCGATACCGCGAATCGTCTGGATCATTTTCGGACGGCTAGGATCAAGCTCAATTTTTTGCCTTAAATGACGGATGTGGACCATAAGGGTTCGTTCCCCTTTAATAAAAGAATCTCCCCACACTGCTTCATAAATCTGCTTTTGTGTCAAAATTTGATTCGGATGATCCAGAAAATACATAAAGATATGAAACTGTTTACCGGTCAGGATAATCTCTGCATTCGTTTCTGAATTTAAAATACGGTTGGCTTCCCCATCTATGCTCAAATGACCCAGCTTCATAAGGTCTGAAGAAACAGCACCAGTGCGTCTGAGCAAAGCCTGGATTCGCGCTTCGAGTTCATCCGGATGATACGGTTTTGTCATATAGTCATCTGCGAAAGCAAGTCCCTGTAGTTTATCTTCAATTGAAGTTCTTGCTGTGAGCATCATTACCGGGGTTGCAGGAGATCTCTCCTTTATTCGCTGCCCTACCGTATAGCCGTCAAGACCCGGGAGCATGATATCCAAAATCACAACATCTGTTTGTTCAATGTGCTTCAGTGCATGAGCGCCGGATCTCAACCAGATTACCTCATAGCCTCGTTCCGTCAAAAACTCACTAACCCAAACCCCAATTTCCTGGTCATCTTCTATATGTAAGATTGTTAAACTCATCGCATTTCTTCCCTCCGTGATCAATGATCATCCCTATTTAAAAGATTAATAATACGAACCCTTTGTAACCCGACGGTCCCGAGAAAATAGATACCCGGTGTCCTTTAATAGCACAGCCAGAAAAGCAATAAGAATTACAGCTCCGATGCTATAAAAGAAACTGCTGATCGAGACCCATTCGATTAGAAAGCCGCCGACTAACGGCCCAAAAATACTTCCTGTCCCAAAAGCGATTCCGACAATAATATTTCCCGTTGGGAGCAGGTTTGCTGGCAACAAATCCACCATATAAGTGATACTTAAGGAAAAAAGCGATCCTACCGTCATGCCCGCAATGAAAAAAATAATAAGCAGAGCGTACGGGGAGGATTGAACCAAAACGGAAGCAAAAAAACAAAGACTTCCGCAAAGCGAAGCCATCAGTAATACTTTTTTGCCGCCAATTCGGTCCGTCAGATTCCCTAAAGGGATCTGCGTTATCAGGCTGCCAATCACGAAAATCGGGAGTAAGATCGAAACCCACTTGATGTCCAGACCCGCACGGAGCGCGTATACAGGAAAATTCCCGTTCAATGAGGACTCAAGGAAGCCGTATGCAGCTGTCGCTATTAATGCTGTCCATGCTGATTTCAACACTTGTTTATAGTTATTCCAAGATGCCTTTCCTGCTGTATTCATATCAGAGTCGGGTAGTTCGTTTTGAACTTGGTTCAAGGAAAGCCACACCAGAAAACTTAAGCAGGCCGAAGCTACGAATGGCAACCATTCACTGACAGCGAGCAGATTGGTCATCAAAGGTCCGACAGCAAACCCAAGCCCAAAAGCCAAACCGTAAAAAGCAATGTTGCGCCCTTTCTGAGACTTTTTACTTAAAGCAATCATCCAAAGTTGAGCGGCAAAGTTCAACATATTATCGCCAATGCCGATAATCATTCTTAAGATGAACCAGAACCAGAAAGCCTGCCAAATCGGGAAAAGCAGTGTTGAAACCACAGCAATGAATAACCCGACAACCATTACAGGTTTATAACCATAATGGCGGAGAGGTTTTTCAATAAAGGGAGAGGCCAGCATGATGCCGATATATAAGGCCGAGGCATTAAAACCGTTAAAGGCGGAAGAAACTCCTGATTTCTCAAGCAATATGGATATAAGGGGAATCAGCATCCCTTGTGAAAGACCTGAAACAAACACTGCACCTAGAATGACAATCATCCGCCATGACGTTTGTTTTGGCACGTAATCCCCTTCTTTCATCAAATGAGCAACAATGATTGGAGTAGAATTAGATCAAACCGTAACCTTCTGATCAATTTATTGTTATTTATATTTGTGGTACCTGTCAACCATCATCCTGTATTTACAATAAATACAGATAACAGTTTTTTGCAAAAATCTCCTCAATATCATTCAATCCATGATAAGATTGATATTATGTATAACATTATGTTGGAGGTTAGCTATGGACGAACAATTGAACCGCCCCAAAGGCTTTGGCGAAATGCTCGATCTGACCTTTCGCTTATGCAAAAATGATTTTTCAGGCTTTTTCATGATTTTACTGGTTGTCCTTGGCCCGGTCTATCTGATCGAAGCTATTATTTTATTCCTAACGGGCACAAACTTTTTCCATGAATTGAGCCCAACTGACACTCTCTTTGGGCAAATGCCCAACGGTTTTTCCGAGAAGGAAAGTTTACAAACTTTCAATTTCATCACAGCCAGCATTGGCACATTATTTGTCGGCCTGGCAACATTGATTTTGCTTCCCGTGACTCGTTCAGGCGTACTCATTGCGGTTGGCCAATTAAAGAACAAAGAGCATTTCACGGCAGGCATTGTAATCAAACGAGCCTTCTCCAAATTCTGGCCGATTTTCGGCTGCAGTCTTTTGTTCGGGATAATCGTATTCGGTATGATCTTTGCCGGAGTCTTGACCCCAACCCTCATCGGGGTGATAATCGGTTCCACTTTAAATAAGATACTGGGTATCGTCATCGGCGTTCTTTTATTTATTGGAATAGCTGTTGTCGCAGCCCTTCTCGTGACCCGATGGAGTTTGTTTCTTGGTTCTGTCGTAATCGAAAATGATGCCCCGGGCTTATCGAGAAGCTGGCATTTGACACAACAGCGGACCTGGAAAACGCTTGGTTTCTTTATTGTTGTAAGCATTATTACCGGGGTGATAAGCACAGCCATAAGCGGAATTACCGTCTTGGTGATGGGCAACAGCGTTTTATCGATTATTATTAATGACCTGGTCTCGATTTTGACTAGCATGATCTTCTCAGTGGCCTATGCTGTTATTTACTTCGATATGAAGATCCGGCATGACGGGGATGATCTCAAGGACATGATTGACAGCTATGAAGGAACCAGTTAATGACGCTGAACTCATTGAAGGCTTAACGGAGGATATAGGATGACAAAGGGCGAAGAAGCGAAACACGAATTGCAAAAGATATTAAGCCAACAAGAATACCGTGTTTATTATGGGGAGCATCGCGGCTTCCTGCAGATTTGGTGGGAGCATGCCAAGCATTGGATTGCCGATCTGTTATCAAGGTGGTTCTCTTCATTCGAGCCATCCAGCGGACTGGCAAACGTTATTCTTATTGTGATTATCGCAGGTATCCTTGCCCTAATCGTATTTGTACTATTTCTTTCTATAAGGACAATCAAAAGAAAACGAACCTTTCGTGATCCTCACCCCCTGCGGTCGATGAGCCAGGAACAATGGACATCTGCCCACCACCTTTCCGAGGCTCAAAGGCAAGAAAAAGAAAGGAATTATACATACGCTGTCCGTCACATGTTTTTGGCGCTCCTTCTATCTTTCCATGAAAAAAAGTGGCTCGAGGCGAAGAACTGGAAAACCAACTGGGAGTATTACGACGAACTTGAAAAGGTTAACAAAAGCAGCGCCGATGCCTTTTATCAACTTGCCCTCATTTTTGATGAAGTGTTTTATGGGGAGCGCGAGATGCAACAGGATGAATACACATCCTATCGAGACGAGGCAATGAACTGGCTTCAAGAAACCAATCATCCAAAATACCCAGCTGCAGACTGAGCAAATGTAGGAACCAGGGTTGAAGGAGGGAATCATTCAACTTGCAAAGATTGTCGACGAACCGGAAGACGTGGTTATGGCTGGTCTTTCTTTTATTATTATTTGTCGTTATCAGCTATTTTTTCTTGTCCAAGAAACCGGAAGAATATCCTGTATATGTTTCGGATTCTCCTTCACCTAACGGCGTGAAAGCTATCTACACCTATTTGCAGAACGAGAACCATACGGTGAACAGGTGGTCCAATTCACCAGAGTATTTATCCACACTGGAGCAGAACCAATTGCTGATCATGGTGGGGCCTTCTTTCACGCCGGATCATGGGGACATGATGGCATACCAATCCTTTATGGAAAAAGGCAACACCCTTCTTTTATTGAAAACCAATCCAGGTGGGATGTTCGGGATAGAGACCCGGCCGCTTGGAGAAAAACCAGATAATCCCGTGCAGATCACCGGCAGGAATGGGCAGCACTACCAAGCCATACTTCCTTCCCAAATACGAATTCAAACCCGAAACAGCGATCAAGTGTTGCTAAAGGATAAGGGCGGCGCCATCGCAATCAAACGTGAATTCGGAAAAGGAAGTTTAATTGTTGTCAATGCTCCCGGATGGCTGACCAACAGCAAGATTTTGGACCAGAATCATCTCCCTCTTGTTTTGAGCTTATTGGAATCCGGGAGCGCGAACCGGGTTGCCATTTTATTCGATGAGTACATACACGGCGCCACAAATGGCCCTTCACTGTTCACGGTCTATCCGAAATGGTTGTTGGTTTGCGGCGCTCAAGCGATTTTGATACTCATGCTTTTTCTGTGGTTTCAAGGGAAACGATTCGGCCCTGTCTTAGTGCCCAGAGAAGAATCCGTGCGTTTCAGTGATGAGCGAATCCGTGCCCTCTCCGCCTGGTATCGCAGATCCGGAAATTATCGTGATTCTCTTGCCATCCAGGCGGACTATATTAAATTTTCACTGCAAGAACATTGGGGCATTCCATACCGCAAAGCATGGACGGACATTGCCGAGTATCTGGACCATTCCTGGAAGAATCAATCCGGTGGAGAAATCCGCTCCTTTGTCAAGGGTATAAGCGATGTTTTACAAAAGAAATCCATCAACAAACAAGAATACTTACAGTGGTCCAGGAAAATGGATCGGTTAAGGAAAGAGGTGGAAGAAGATGAGAGATGAACTGTCATCTTTACTGGAGAAATATGAAGAGCACATTCTCGGTCAAAAATTAAATTTAAAACTTTTGCTGTCGGCTGTTTTGGCCGATGGGCATGTTCTGCTTGAAGGAGTACCTGGCACCGGAAAGACCCAAATGGTCCGTACGCTTGCCAATTTATTGGGGGGAACCTTTAGCCGCATTCAGTTCACCCCCGACCTGCTTCCAAGCGATATTACCGGAAGCACGATTTACAATATGAAGGAAGGCCAATTTCAAACCTTGAAAGGCCCGATTTTCTCAAACTTGCTGCTGGCTGATGAAATTAATCGAACCCCCGCAAAAACTCAGGCTGCCCTGCTTGAAGCGATGGCGGAGAAACAGGTGACGATTCAGGAAACGACCTACCCTCTGCCAGAGATCTTTTTCGTTGTAGCCACACAAAATCCGATTGAATTCGAAGGAACCTACCCGCTTCCGGAAGCCCAGCAGGACCGGTTCATGTTCAAGCTGCAAATTGACTTCCCTTCATTTGAAGAGGAACAAAATGTATTAAAACAAGTAATTGAAAACCGCTCCGTTGCGGATGAAGCAGCTGCTGTAATGGATATGGAACAATTCCGCTTCATTCAGGACGAAATCAAACAAGTGACCTTGAGTGAAGATATTCTCGAATATATCATGCAAATTGTCAGAGGAACGAGGACGACCGAATCTATTCAATTCGGAGCCAGTACCAGAGCGGGTATCTCAATAGGAAAAGCAGCACAGTCTTGGGCCTATTTATCAGACCGTGATTATGTCACACCCGATGACATAAAAATCGTTGCCAAACCGGCATTGCGCCATCGTATTCAATTATCACCGCATATGGAATTGGAGGGTGTGGCCTATGACCAAATCATTGAGGAACTTGTGGGCGCGGTTCCTGTTCCAAGATAGAGGGATTCTACCTAGCAGACGACTGCTGACCCTGTTTCTTGCCTTTTCCTGTGGGCTAGTATTGCTTTCATTTTTCGGCCTTCCCTGGCGGTGGCTCTTTATCGCCGACGGATTTTTCATTGCGAGCAGTTTGCTGGATTTATTGGTGTCGCCCAGAAAAAAACAACTGGATTATACAAGAACGATCCCTGAAGAATTAGAACGGAACAAAGCTTATTCCGTTGAAATTGAAGTCAAAAACAGCTCCTCTTACGGCTGTACTATTAATTTGAAAGACGGTCTTCCCCAATCTTTTCAGGCTGCATTCCCCTTGGCGGGGACCGTAAACCGCCAATCGTCGGCAGTGATCTCCTATCAAACCATCGCACCGGTTAGAGGTAAATATGAACTGGGGAAATTATACGTCCGTTATGGAAGTAAGTTCGGTTTAT
>DASVCO010000270.1:0-10171 GCA_036381575.1 Caryophanales bacterium | reverse complement strand
CTACTTAAGATGAACTGATATGTTTGCAGCCGGCTGTATATTTCATTAGCCAACTTTTCATTATTAGTATGTACCGTCAAGTTCCGATCATCCACCATCTCCAAAGCAATAACCGTTTGCTCATCGGTGAGGATACCGACCTCCCGGCAGGAACGAATAACCCCTTTGGGAGAACCTGCGTCGACGCCCTCACGCTCGAACAAAATTTCTTTTGCCGCTTTCCAAACAGCCTCAAAAGTAAATTCGAATCTCTGAATGGCAGCGTCTCTTTCAATAGAAGTCGGCTGTCTGATTTGCATCACTTCCTGAAAGGCCAACAACGCTTTTCTGGCCGCTTCTATTCGTTCTTCAGACCGCCCCATAAAATTCCTTCCTTTCTTACCTTGTTCGCGATGATTGCATCCGCCGTATTCAAATTCACCACATCAATCTTGTACGGAATAGTCGATTCCTCCAGCGCTTCCCGCAGATTTGTTAACAAGGCGTGCGCCGCTGTTTCGTATGGAGCGAATTCAACGGCAATATCAATATCGGAGGATCGTTTCTCTTCAGCTCGTGCCCACGAACCAAATAAATAAACTTTGCAGGCCTTCCCGGAAAGATTTCCCAGAACGATATGTTTAACCTTTTCCAAAACTTGCCCGCGAAAATCTCGATTCCCATGTGTATCCACTTATCTAAACCGCCCTTCCATCATAAGGAAATTATAACATCGATCATCCTGGAAAAAAAAGAATTCACGATCAGCATCGACCCCAACCGGTACATCTCTCCTGTATGTCTTCTATTAATTTTTTCGGTATTTTCCTGACCTTGATATCTCTGCCCAGGAACAGCAGCCAATTTGTCATTTCGGTCAATTCCGCAGTTTTTTTAACATTGATAAAAGTTTTAAGAATAGCGGTAGTTTGAAAAGGGTTCGTATAGGAAATGGAAACCTTTATAGGATGGTACTTTTTGAACTGGGCAATCGCCTTGGGGCCAAGTTCAATAACAAGGTTGATTTTTTCTTCCTGCTTATTTAGTTTTTCCAAAATCATTTTCACGCTTAACCTGTTTTTTGCCGGATAAGGCTCGATATGGATAAGACGATCGACTGGAAATATCCGTTTCTTTTCTTTTTTCAAGTCAAAGGCTTCGATCTGCCAAAAACTTTTTTCATGATGAAGGCGCAAGAGATAAATCGGATATTGCTTTGATGCCTTTCCTTCCTGGACGGTAATTGATAAATAGCGATCCGTCAACAGGATTTGGATAAGTTTTTCCAACATGGGATGAGGGAGGTCCGAAAGATCCAGCAAGTCGGGATTATTCGGGTTGGTCCCGGCAAAAAGCAAAATCTGATTTAACAGCACAAGATCGTCTTGCTGGTTTTCCGGGATAAGGCCCAGTAATTTTTCAGCCAAAGATTGGCGACTCTTCAGGTAGGGAAGTTGTTGATTTCTTGTTGCCATGAAGGCGATAAAAAGCGCTTTGACCTCATGATCGGTAAAATGAACATTGGGCAGGACGGAGTTGCGCATGACGAAATACCCCCCATCCCTTCCCACCTCAGCGACAAGCGGCATTCCCATGGCTTCGATTTCCCTTATATCTCTGACGGCTGTCGAACGAGAAATTTTGAATTCACGCATGATTTCGGAAATGGTAAAATGGGAGCGATTGTTGATATACCGCATGATGATATTAATTCGTTCAACTTTTTTCATCGGGACTCCTAAACAGGTTCATTTTTTGACATAATTTAAAGGTATCATAAATTCATCAAGGGAAGAAGACAAGTTATTTTCATTACAATCAATGGGAGGTAGCTTATGGCGGATTATACTCTGGAGGAAAAAGACAGCTTTATCGTGATTGGTTTGGGAACTGAGCTGAAGAGCGATTACCGAGACTTTGCCGGCATAAATAAAGAAAAGTCGGACTTTTGGCAGGCAGTCAGCCGGGATGGCAGGCTTGACGCTTTAAAGGTCTTTGCCGCAAATGACTACGTTTTTGCCGTGAACGAAGCGGTGAATAACAAGATGATGCATTATGTCGGCGTCATGGCGGAAGCAGCGGCACCGGCGCCGGAAGGGGCCAGGGTGATTCAGTTTCCGAAAGGAGAATACCTCGTGGTGAAAGGAGAAGGAAAGACGGACGACGAATTGAATAATCGGCTTGCCGGCATCGCCTTTGGGCAGGTTTTGCCTACTTTACAGCATTATGCTTATGTTGGCGGGCCCAATACTGCGGTTGCGATGGGGCGGCGAAACGGTCTGGCCGTTGGTGAAATGTGGATTCCGGTAGTCAGAAAATAGAAAAGGAACGATTACATTGGCCTATATCGTTGATTTCAACAATGTGTCTACGGTTGGTTTGGAGTCTTCGCCCGTAGCGGAGGCGCTTGCCGGTTTGCGCGCGAATGAAGCGCGTTACTTCATGAACAAATACAAGCATGCCTTTACGGTTGTGCCGGCGAGCGAAAGCCGGGAGACTCTGGATTATGTGAACCGGATTTTGAAAGAAGAACGTGATCTTGAGATTGCGGCCAAACCGTTGGAAACGTCGCGTTTTCAGGTGGAAAATATTAATTGGACTTACGTTTTTTATGAGAATGGCCTCTCCATCAACGTTTTATACACGATGGACGACCCTAAAAAGCGGGCTGTTGGTTTCAAGCTCTCCGAGGGGATGGAGATCCCAAAGGAGTTGGAAGGGAAGTTCAAGTTTGCCAGGCAGAAGTCTAAACTCGCCGGAACCATTCGGGGGTCGTTTTTTGTAATCAAAGGCGAATATTAAATCGGGTGGCTCCCATGTGCGGCAATTCGCAAAAAGCTGCGCGTGAGAGCTACTTTTTCACCTTATAAAACTCATGGTACAACTTCATCAGCGCCCGTTTCTCGATCCGGGAAACGTAGGACCGGGATATGCCCAATTCTTTGGCAATCTCCCGCTGCGTCCGTTCATCGCCGCCATGATCCAGTCCAAAACGCCCGCGAATGACCTCCTGCTCGCGTGCATCCAAAATATCCAAATGCGCGTAAATTTTCGATTTTTCAATTTTCATCTGCACCTTTTCCGCGACATCATCGCCTTCCGTTCCGAGGATATCGATCAGGGTGATTTCGTTTCCTTCTTTGTCCGTGCCGATCGGATCATGCAGCGAAACGTCTTTTTTCGTTTTTTTGAGCGAGCGCAGATGCATCAGGATTTCGTTTTCAATGCAGCGAGCCGCAAATGTCGCCAGCTTCGTGCCTTTGTCCGGAGAAAAAGATTCGATCGCTTTGATCAGGCCGATCGTTCCGATCGAAATCAGATCCTCCAGGTCTTCGCCCGTATTGTCGAACTTTTTGACGATGTGGGCGACCAGCCGGAGATTATGTTCGATTAGCGTATT
Source organism: Caryophanales bacterium (assembly GCA_036381575.1). Lineage (GTDB taxonomy): Bacteria > Bacillota > Bacilli > Bacillales > DASSOY01 > DASSOY01. Next base: position 6,792 of record DASVCO010000270.1, on the reverse strand, counting down.
GCGCGACTTGGGATCTCCCTCGGCCATCCGTTTCAGATGTTTTTCCTCTTCCGCTTCAGATAACGGCTGTGGAAACGCATTGTTTTTGACATAGGAGACAAAGAGCAAAAACTCTCTCAGCAACAATGAAAGTGCAGCAAACACTCCGAGCACCAAGACGTCACCTCCCGAAGAATTAGGACGCGCGAGAATCCATTTGGAGATGACTCATTTTATGTGGGCAAATGCCCAGAAGTGCCTGTACGGGGAAACTTCCCGTGAATAACGCGTTTATTGATGGAACAACTACCCCGCTACAAAACGGTCTCCTTACTTTGAAATTACTTTTCGTACAATCTTCTCCAATCCGCCAACTGCTCTTTGAACTTTTCCCTAATGGATGCTGGTTCCAATATCTCTGCCGAAGGACCGTATTGAACGACCCAATTCATAAACTCACGTTCGTGATTGACGGTGACCTCGAACAATAAACTCCCGTCAGGCAAATCGGTCATTTTCGGCCTAACAAATAACTCCTCTTCCTTCACATAGCGGGCAACATCCGCCTGAAACTTGATCTTAAAGGTGATTAAGGAATCCCCACGTTCAATCGACCAGGTGTGCTTCATGTATTGTGCGATGTTAAAATCGCCCTTATTAAAAGTATTGCTTGTCATCTCTATTTGGCGAAAACGGCTTATACGAAATGTACGAATTTCATGCTTGGCGTGACAATATCCGATCAAGTAAAAACGTTGTTCCCGCGGCACCAAATAGTACGGATCAATTTCCCGCTCCGTCAATTCATTCCGGCTTTGCGTGTGATACACCGCTCGTATTGTCTTATTTGATATAATCGCTTGCATGATGGGCAGCAAGAAATTAGTGCTGGTTTCCCGATAAGCCGGGGTACCCATTTGGATCATATCCGCAACATTTTCCAATGTTTCGTGACGCTTCCGGGTTTCTTTCACATGTGTTGCCATCACTTTATCGTAAGCGGAGTCAAAACCCAGCGGCAATTTGCTTTTGTCCAGTACGGAAGGAAGTACCGAAAACACCAACGCTTCCTGTTCTGTGAAATTGAGCGGGTACATGGCAAAATTTCCGACAAAGCGATACCCTTTCCCATAGCCGTCGTTCGTAATCGGTGCGATTATATCCAATAATCTTAAATCTCTGTAAATCGTTCGATCGGTTGTCTCACATTTATCCGCCAATTCCTTGGCCGTAATACCCGGATTCGCTTGAATCGCCAAAAGGATTTTAAACAACCGGATTATTCTATCTGTCATTCACGTCCCCCCACCCGCGGCTTAGGCAATGTAAATCCTTGTCATCATAATTGGAAATTCGACGGATTACTTAGTTCTTCCTGCCTGGAAGCTGGTGGAAAACACCGCATCCTCCGCGGATTTGATGATGTATACTTCTTCTACACCTGCCGCAAGTTCAACGATGGCAATATCCTTTATGACAAATCGCACAATGCCGCAAATATGATGTTCAAATGTATCGTAAATTCTTCCGGCGCTGCGGCATCCTTTCGGTACAGTATGCGGGCTGTTGGCGACATAGCCGATTTTGCCAATTGGAATTATCTCCGCCTGAATTGCCTCATGGTCATGCCGGTTATCCGGGTCTTTTATCAAGTGAACGATTTGCCCCGGTTTTAGAAATGTGGCTCCGTAATAGTGCTGAGTACCCGCAATAGCAACGTATATCGGTTGTTCCATCATCAACCCTCCTGCCGATTCTCTTGATTCTAATATGGCTGGCCAAATTGACGCTATATTGTCAGCGAATGTATGTTCTATAAAAAGCTCTGCTTATTCTCAGAATGAGATCGCAATGCTAGTTCAAGGGCCGCTACCGCATCCGGCTTGCGCGAAAGCGCCTCAATGCGACGTTTGTAGCCTTGGGAACGCTTGGACAGACGTTCCTTCATCTCGCAAAAGCGGGTTCGTCAGCTTGGCCGAAATGAGCATGACAAAATCGATGGGCGCAAAGCTGAAACCATCCGACCATCCGATCGTGAGCATGTTGTAGCCGCGAGCATATCGCCCCGTCGTATGATCGAAGACTCGGGTAAACAACCCGGCTTTCTTGCTGCGATCCCAGTATTTGTTCCAACGATAATTATTTAATAAAATGCGGAAATTGTTCCGGAGCTTTGCGTGCTAATTGCTCATAATCTCCAGTCAGTTTTACAGATCGAACTCTTTTTGCTTCTTGATCACGAGGTTCGATAAAACCTTCTTCCCGCCAGCGATTCACTTTATCCCTAATGGATCGGTCGGATAATCGCAGCAGTTCCCGCAATTCACTTGTTGTAATGGCATTTTGCTTATAAGTGAGTTGAGCAAAAACCATTCTCTGCTGCGGGTCTAGCTTACGAATAAGTTCCGGTTCGATCTTCATCATTTGAGCTGATTTTTCCCTTACAATCGCTTCGGAACAACTCGTCCGTTTCATGAACAGGAACAGGAACAAAGTCCGGATTCATTATTAATTTCCTTGACATTTTTTTCTCCATCAATGCGCTTTATGGTGTCTGACACATTCCCTCATAGAATGAAAAAGACTTTCTAGTTGCTTATAAATAAACCCACTGTATCCTCAACAGAGATACATTGGGTAGGCTAAATGGTGAATAGCGGCAAACCGAATGCTTCTCGAACAAAGCTCATGTCATGATCTCTTGATACAAGACCGAGCTGATGCTCGATAGATGTTGCAATAATAATAGCGTCTGGGGTTTTAAGCTTACGGCCCTTTGACCTTTGTTCCTTTCTTATGTCTCCGGCAAGCCGGGCAACACTAGAACTAACCTCAATACATCTGCGCGGATTAAACAGCTTGATCCCCTGTAAACGAAATTCAGAGTCTAATCCGCTGAACACTTCACACTCCGTAATGACAGAAAAATATATTGACATCCGATCATCCTTGGCTTGTTTTACAAATTCCAAAGAAGCAGATTCACCAGCAAGCAACGCGATAGCAATATTGGTATCGAGTAAATAACCATCCATTTAGTTCCACTCTTCCTCGCGCATTTTTTTGACTTCGTCCGTCAATCGTTTCGCCTGTTCCGGAGTCAATATTCCTGCCGATTCGAGTATGTCATCAATAGAATAGTCATCCTCGACTTCAATCGTTTGATTATCCAAATTTATTTTTACTTTGCTTTGCATAATATTCATTTTCTTCAAAATGGAACGAAGCTCATTAACCGTTTGTTGATCCATTTTTTTGGGTAGGGACATTAAAGGATGTCCTCCTTTCAATCTGAGATTTGAGCCCTTATATCATACCGGCAACGGATACAGGAGAAATGCTCGCCTTTTACCGTTAGCCATAACAGACACTGAATTCATTAACGAAAGTCATCATGAGAAAATGATTTCAGGATACTCTTGTCTGTTCTGCTCAATCAGGGATTGGAGCTTCGGATTGGCTTCAACATCAGCTTGAATCGATCGCTGTTTTTCGATATCATTTCACTCCTGTCATAATCGTTTCTTCTGTCATACTGGAGCGCTTCATTTCGTGTTACCAACAATATAACACAAAACACGCTATATCATGAAGAAGATTAGCCGGTCCCACTACATGCACCGCTGCGCCTATTGTTTCCGCAATATTTTCTCCATCGCTTTTCCTTTTGCCAACTCGTCGATCAGCTTATCCAAATAGCGAATTTCCCGCATCGTTGGTTCTTGAATGTCTTCCACCCGGACACCGCAGACCACGCCTTTGATTAAAGCCCGCGAAGGATTCAACCGGGGAGCTTTCGCAAAAAAGGTCGCAAAATCTGTCCGTGCTATAAGCTGCGCTTCCAACTCTTCCTGACTATAGCCTGTCAACCAACGGATGATTTCATCCACTTCCGCTTTCGTACGTCCTTTTTTCTCCGCTTTCGCAACATAATGAGGATAGACGCTTGCGACACTCGTTGTATAGATCCTATGGTTGGTCATATTGCTTCCTCCAATTCCACAATACTTTCCTGTTCCAGGCGAATCCCGCGTTCCCGCATCGTTTGCAACACCGGCTGCCAGCGGGCCAGACGGGCATCCGCCAGCGCCTCCGCAATATTTCGGGCATATTCGGGGCTGATCGCTGCCGCCGAAGACTCGTAGCGAAGGAGCGTTTCAACATCCATCAACATGGGCTGCAAAGCCGGAAAAAATTGGTCCCGCAAATATTCAAAAATCCGGATTCCGCCCAAATCGATATCCCCCCAGTGAAACACTTCGACCCGTTCATCCGCCGCCAAACTCATAGCCAATTTCCGCAAAAAACTTTGCATCGTGCGATGCGGAAACCCTCCGGTATACAAGACGAGTTCGGCTTCACGGCGCCCGGAATCGCGGCTGATCCACTGATGATAGGACGTCAAATTCTCGATGGTGACGATCCGGCGGGCATCCGTGCGCAATTCGCGCATGTTCTCGACCGTTTGCGCGGATAACCCGACGCCTCCTGCGAACACGCGGGTATCGACTTTGGCGTTGTCAGAGGTCAAAAAAGTCAAAGGCCCGCTAATAAGCACACTTTGGGGATTTTTCACCAATCCAAGATAGTCGAGCCATTCCTCTTCCGTTTCGCGCTCTTCCCCCGATGCCTGTTTGGCAAGGGAGAGCAGCCTGCGTTGAACGCACCGTTCGAGATGTTTTGAATCTTTGAACAGCCTCTGGCTCACCAACCGCACCGGTTCCGCTTGTTCCAATAAGGGAAGTTCCTGCAACAAAAGCACCAGGTCTTGATAGCCGTCTGTATCATCCAGCTCCAAATGGGCGGTGTTGCCTGCCGCCAGCAGCTCATTCACACGAACAGCCCATGTTTTTACCCAATCCCAGGGATGTCGAGTCAACGGCAAGAGCACATCTTGCATCCGCTTAAGCTTCTTTCGCTTCGGTATCCGCTCCGCCAAACGATAGGCTTCTTCCAACCCGCCCCACGCCAGGTAAACGCGTTCCAGTTGCTCCCCCGCCCGAAACTTGCTCCACCTTAATTCCACAATCCCCCGCGCTTCCAGACCGGAGGCGGCTTCGTTCATCCAGAGCCGCTTGCGAAAGTCCATCTCGTCCGTATAATCGCTCCAAAAGAGGCTTTTCACTAGAGAGATTTGCGGCCTTACATTGCTCGGTTTGCCGGTTATAAACGCTTTGCTTTGTTCATACTTATCCAGCAATTGATCGAGCAATTGCCGGGTAAATTCCGTTTTGAACGATACTTCCAGCAATTCCAATACTCATCCATCCCTAACGTTCAGAATAAATAGTTGTCCATCGCGGAAGCCGCCTCGCCAATCCCGCAATCAAGCTTAGCGCGGCCGGCCTCCCTGTCCGCCTCCGTCGCCGCCTCGTCCGCAAATTCGCCATCCCATTTATCAATCATGTCGACATTGCATTGGTAGTTATGCTTGCTAACGAATAGCGTAGTGGAAACTTCCGGCGCCATATGCTGCATTTTCTCATCGGGTACGGAGGCGATCATTTGCAACCCCATTTGCTTAATAAGCCGCAGGCTTGATTGAATGCGCTGTTCGTCCATTTTGTTGAACGCCTCGTCGAAAACGACAAGCCGCGCGCTTTTCGCGGAATACAGATGATGGAACGAAGCCAGGATGGCGATATAGAACGGCGTCTGCGTCTCGCCCCCCGATTTTTCCTTTAATACTTGGGAGAATCGGTATTTGCCTTGACTCGATGTCACGACGATATCGAAGTCCAGATAATGCCGGTAATCTGTAAATTCTTCCATCTGCCCGGCTTCGCCTTTGACGAGCACCTCGAACAATTCATGCAGTACCGCCGTCCGGTCGTTGTCCGGCAAATCGAACAGCGATCCTTTTTCAATCAGCATCGGGTCCATCACAGCGTCATAGAAGCGTTTGTACCGCTCGTTGGGGGAAACCTCGAAGTGAAATTTGTCGTCGGAAAAAGGGAAATGGCGGAGCGCATAGTTCAGTTCATGGAACTCCCTTTTCGCCATCTCGATCGCTTCCCGCAGCCTGAATATAAAGTGGGACTTGAATTCTTCCTCGGATTCCGCCAAAGCCGTCGCCACCTTCTCCTGATACTCGGGAATATTCAAATGCTCAATTGTTTCGAGCAGTTTATCATAGGCTTCGTTATCTTCGCTTTGGATATCGGCATCAAAGTTTTGATCGATGTTATATTTTTGCCGCATCAACTGAAGTTTGCCGAACTGATTGTCGCGCAAGGTTTGCTGGCCTTTAAAGCTGCCTTCCCAATTCTGGATTTTCTGTAAGGTGGGCGTGGACTGGCTGATCGCTTCCTCGTATCGTTGCAATGCCTTCGCTTCCCGCTCGTCGCCGAACTCCTTGACCCAATCGCGCCAATTCGCTTCCGCTTCCGTCACCATGATCCGCAGACGATGCAATTTCTCCTGGGTTTCTCTTATTCGGGATGCGGTCTGTGTTTTTTCCTGGAGCAATTCCCCCCATTTCTGCTGCCACTCCCGCTCGGTCTTCGACCAATATTCGTATTCCTCCTTCAGGCGCTCGGCTTCGCTGACGTCCAGTCTGTTCAGTTCCGCTTTCTTCAGCTCCAAAAGTTCTGCACATTCGAACATGCTCCGCATCAAGCCCAGGCGGTCGATCAGTTGGGCATAATTCGCCTCATCCAATCTTGCGACCCATGCGGCGAATTGGCTATCCAGCGCTTTGAGTTTGTTCCGTTCTTCCTGCAGATCCGTCAATTCCGCACGACGGATTTCCAATTGGCGTAAAATCGCTTTTGCGCCGATATAAGGAACTTCGTACTGCTCCTTGCGCATTTG
>DASVCO010000269.1:0-6293 GCA_036381575.1 Caryophanales bacterium | reverse complement strand
AACGAAGATCGCTATTTACAAGAATCTGTCTCCTCGAAAAAGAACATAATGTCATGTTCTCATACTTCATGAATTGAGGCGGGTCAACATTGCGAAGGTGGCTTCAAATGAAATTTCCGTTTCAAATATTCAAGACGAGTTTTTCTGAACAAGCCCGCGATACACAAGTTAAAATAGCACCCTGCTCTTCTTTCTCTTCTTCACTCAGGAAGGAATCATAGTGATCTACCTTTCCATCCAGCACTTCAAGTTCACAGGTTCCGCATTCACCCACTTTGCATGAATAAGGGGCCTTAACCCCTGCTTTGAGCAACACATCAAGCAATGTACAGTCTTTTGGCACAGTTAATTCACGCTTGCTTTTACAAAGTTCGACCTGAAAAGGTACAGGGCTGGGAGCTTTATTTGCGGTGAATCGCTCAAAGTGGAGGCTTCCCTTTGGATACCCGTAAGAAAGAGCTGCTTCGGAAAATTGGCTTAACATCAATTCGGGCCCACAAAAATAAACGTGTGTGCCAATCGGCTGGTTGAGCAACGGCTTAGTGGTCATTCTCCGTTTTTCTTCCTCTTGTGAAAAATAAAATTCACTTTGGGCCGGATACTTGCGGGAAATCAATTGATGAAAAGCACACTCCGCCCTGGAACGGGCGGCGTAATGCAGTTCAAAAGAACTGCCTCTTGCCTGTAATTCCGCCATCATTGCCATAAAAGGCGTAATCCCGATACCAGCTGCAAAAAACACATGATGCTTAGCGCGGAAACTAAGGGCAAAATGGTTTCTCGGATAACTAATCTTGACCTGATCTCCTTCTCGAATAGCATCATGCCAATAAGTCGAAGTTCCGTTGCTTTGAGTTTCACGGCGAACAGCGATTTCATACATATTTTCAGCCAAATGGCTGACGAGTGAATAATGACCTTCATGCCCATCAAGGTAAGTCGTAATATGAGAACCGGCGCTGAATGGCGGAAGCTTTTCTTTTGACGACAGGAAAAATCGTTTGATATTGGGCGTTTCCTGAATGATTTTTTGTACCGTAACGGCAAGAGATTTCTCAAATTTAATGGTGATCACCCTCTTCTTGATCAGGTGCCGGATAACCAAGATAGGCCTTATGATGCTTCGAAAAATGCTTGGAAACTACAATGCTCATTCCACACTCGCTGCAACTTAATTGTTGATCGGAGATCTCCTGAATTGTATGGCAATGAAAGCAAAAAACATTCTTTCGATCGCCGATGGCCATTATCTGCATTTCCTCGCCGGAAAACCCGATACTCCCAGCTATTTCATCTATTCGATCGACCCATTCTCTCCTGCCGGCCGCATAAAGATAACAACCCATTTTTTGATTGGACAGCTTCTCAATGATTGCCGATTCCCGATCTTCTTGAAAACACAATTCAAAGGGAAGTTCATTTTCGATTAATTTATGGACAATTGGCAATATGGGCGACATACCTTTATTGTCGGCGAACAACAAATAATGGCGCTTTCCGGGTATGAATTTCAAATGGCCACTCATCAGTTTTTCTCTTCCACAACATTGGTCTGATCGGAATTCATTTTGCCTTGTAAATACTCAATTAGCGTTGCCCTGAAAGGAGCCAATCCTTTATACTCTGCAACAGGGTTGGGGAGTTCTTCCAAAACGGAACAAAGCCGACGTAACCATTGTTTGTTTTCGATTAGAGCCTCCACAGGAAGAAGATGAGTGTGAATGCTGAATAAAATACTGTTGCTCCCCGGAAGGCGGAAAAGTTTCTGGCATTCAACCCGCAAATGAGTCCGTTCCCCGACGTTTTCAGTGGTCATTGCATGTTTTTTCTTTCCCCACGAAGCTGAAGTTTCCAACGGCGTATCAAGTTGATGGTCGACAGTTAATGACCAATTTTTCCGTACCCAGGGCTGGCCTGGTTCAATCCGCATAATGAACCTGCGAATTTTCTCCAGCAGTCTGCTGCCTGATAGTTCAGGAACCGGGAAATGAATGTCTCCAAAGGCCATTCCGATATCAAAAGCCAGAGACCAATTTGCCGGAAAACATAATTGTCCCGCATCAAGATACAAATCCCCGTCCCGCTGCGTCATAATGATCAAATCTTCCTGTACATGCCGGCCGATCATATTCAATGGCTCATCTGAAAGACTCTGAGAATCGCCAAAGACAAAAGACTCTTCCTCACCCGTAAGATTGTTATAAAGAATTCGTTTGTTGCCGCTCTCGACCAAACGAAAAGATTCAGGGTAAACGTCATTAAGCTCGTGCATAATCAAATCTACGGCTTCCCACTGCGCTTCCATCGTGTGGGGCAAAGATTGAAAACATCTTTCCGGATTTTGTGAAAGCAGGTTTCTCTTCAGCAAGATTTCTTCCCGATAATCATCTGTCACTTCCGGACAAACAGGTGGATCCAATGGAACAGCATTGTTGGAGTATCGATAGGTGTCCCCATTGAACGGAAACGGAAATTCGTTGACATTCAGCGGCATCGGAAATCTCTCCTTCACTGCACGATTTCTAATATTCATTATACATGCAGGGTCCGATGAACAAAACATATGATTTCATTTTAAAAGCCAGGATGACTATTTATGAGAATCTTTCTTCTCGAAAAAAGACACAACGTCATGAGCCGAAACCTCATTGATTGTAGGGGGTTGCCATTTCGGGTTGTGATCCTTATCAACAAGAACAGCCCGCACCCCTTCGTAAAAATCATGTGAATGCATGAAGTTCATCGCGATGGTACGCTCCATAGCGAAGCATGCTTCAAGTGATTGTCCTTTTCCTTTTTTCAGCTGCTCCAATGTCACTTTCAACGAAGTCGGCGATTTCTTCAGCATTTCTTCTTTTACTGCCGACGCCCATTCATTCCCTTCGGCCGCCGCTTGTGACAAAGATTCTAGAATCTCTTCAACCGTTTCCTTGCTGAAATACCGGTCAATTTCAACTTGTCGCTCAGCCAATTCGCAAGTTGGGTTCGGGGCAACACAAAAGGTATCAAGAAGTTTACTAAGTTGCTCATTTGCCGTTTCCGGACTCCAATGTTTTTCCCGAAGCGCCTCTTCTAATCTCGGCCATTCTTCACCGGGCAAATTATAATCGGCGGCCCCGGCATAAAGAACATCCTCCGGTTTGACAATCGTTGCCGTCAACGCAAGAAACCGCCCCAACTCTCCGGGCATTTGATTCAAGTAATAGCTGCTGCCGACATCCGGGAAGAATCCGATGTTCATTTCCGGCATTCCCCATTTGGTGTTCTCGGTTACAATTCGATGTGAAGCACCGATAGAAAGGCCGACACCGCCTCCCATCACAATTCCGTCCATATAAACCAAAATCGGTTTCGGAAACTGGTGGACGAGCTGATCCACACGATATTCAGTTGCAAAATAATCCACAGCCGCACCAGTATTCCCCTCTTGTCCTTGTTCGTACAATTCTCGAACATCCCCGCCGGCACAGAAGCCTTTCTTGCCCGCGCCGATCAAACAGATAAGTGCTACCTCAGGATCCTTTTCCCACTTGATTAATTGTTTTTCAAGACTGGTCACCACTTCGAAAGATAGTGAATTGATCGCCTTCGGACGATTCAATGTCATCCAACCAATACCGTTTTCAACCTTATATAAGACAGAATCTCTCATAAACGCCTCCAATTAACCCAATAATCCGTACTTCTTTTTAAAACGAATTAAAATTTTCACCCAGCCTGCGCTGAAAACTGCAAGGAAGAAAACGTTCGACAGCGCATGGGCCAGATCGAAATAAAAACTTGTCGCGTAAAAAGCGAGAACCTTCTCCCATGAAAAGGAATCAAAAGCGAGCACGGCCCACAAGTTCATGATCCAATCAAATACAAAACCTGCGATGAAGCCAAACACACACCGTCCCCAGATAGTTTGCATAAACCGGGTATTCCGCAACAATCCGGCGGCTAACCCAATCATTCCCCAGGCGTACATTTGCCACGGGGTCCACGGCCCCTGTCCAAGAAACAAATTGGATACCAAAGCGGCAACAGCGCCGATGACAAACCCGCTTTCCGCCCCAAACACAAGCGCTGCAACAATGATAACAAACGTTGTCGGCTGCACATTCGGGAGCGGTGCAAAAGGGATTCGGCTGACAGCTGCGACTGCCGCCAGAACGGCCAATAACACAAGCTCCCGGCCCTCCACCTTCCGTAGTTCAAAACGGACGACGAAAGGTACAGTCGTTAAGGCCATGAACAGTAAACTCCACAACAAATAGTGTCCCGGCCAAAAATAAACGGACGCCAATAAAAAAACGAGAAGGCCACAGGCAGTTAAACCGAGAATGAATCGTGAATCCGCCATGTTTTTCTTGCCTCCTCCAACGTCAGGACTTCCGGGACAGGGCTGTCTCGCGTAATACGGTTAATCATGGTCGTATAAAAATTATTGCCTTTGAAAAATTCTCCCGGCGATCCTGTAACAGTGATTTCACCCTCGAACATCATCGCGCACCGAGTTGCATATTTCGCAGCAAACTCTACGTCATGGCTGACCATGACAATTGTCACCTCCTCACTGTGAAGCCGCGTTAGAAGCTCACCGAAATGCTGTTTAGCAACGGGGTCCAATCCTTTTGTCGGCTCATCGACCAGCAGCACTTTTGGTTCCTGCAGAAGCACACAAACAAGTGCCGCTTTTTGCATCTCACCGCCGCTTAAATCATATGGGTGACGTTTTATCAGCCCTGAAATGCCGAAATCCATCGTCAAACGCTCGATTTTGCCCTGAGTCTCTTGTCCAAATCTGGATGCAGCCTCCTCCATTTCTGCTTCTACCGTGTCATGTAAAAAATACAATTTCGGATTTTGCGGTAAATAAGCGATATCCTGCAGCGGCTGCTTTTTTAATTTCTTCCCTTGATAAACGATTTTTCCAACCTGTGGTTTCAAAAGGCCCGCCATCATTTTCAAAAGCGTCGATTTTCCCGATCCATTCCCGCCAACCACTGCCAACAATTCATCGGGGTAAACATTCAGATTCAGATTTTCCAGAACCATATTGCCGCCTTTTTCGTATTGAAAACGGACGTTTTTTGCCTTTAATAACGGCTTTTCAACCGTTTTTGCGGTTTTTTTCGACGTTTCCCCAGTATATGGAACCGTTCTGACCCATTCTCTTCCCTCTCTTACCGTCAAAGGCACCCTTTTAGCGTTAAGGTCATACTCCTGTTCAAGATAAAGATTGGCCATGGCCGGCAGATAATGACGAAGTTCCTGATCCTCCTGTTCCCAAATCTGTCCGGCCACCTTACGCGGCTCATCATCATAAAGGATGTAACCTTCCCGCATCATCACAGCCCGATCAGCCAGCGGAAACAACTCCTCGAGCCGATGTTCCACCATCAGAACAGTGAGGCCAAATTCCTGATTCAACCGATGTACCATATGGATGAAATCCTTAGCAGCCACGGGATCAAGCTGCGCAGTCGGCTCATCCAGCAACAGAACCCGCGGATTTAGCAGCAAGACCGACGCCAAATTCAACATTTGCTTCTGTCCTCCGGAAATTTCATGTGTCCGCCTATGGAGCCACGGTTCAAGGCCGAAGAAATGGGCCATTTCCGCAACACGCTTCCGCATTACATCCGTCGAAAACCCGAGATTTTCCATTCCAAAAACGAGCTCCTGCATCACTTCATCCATGACAATCTGATTTTCGGGATCCTGGAACACCATCGCAATGTCCCGAGCCTGTTTTTCTTTCGAATGATCTCCCAGCTGCTTGCCTTTATATAGAATTCGTCCTCCTGCCTCTCCGGCAGGGGCAATTTCTTTTTTCAACATTCTCAGTAACGTCGTTTTCCCGCAACCGGAAGGGCCGCAAAGCACGACAAACTCCCCTGGTTCAAGAGCCAACGAAACACCGTCCAAAGCCGGACGATCCCCATCAGGATAATGAAAAGTCAAACCATCCGTTTCCAAAAGAGCCATCGCAGCTTCTCCCTCCCCTCTACAGCAATCGGAAATCCCAGAAATCCCAAGAACATAAACAAATATAACCATTCGCGCCCATGAAGAAAAACGGGTTCAAGCACAGGATAGACCGCCAGTTTGCCATAGCCCAATTTCCAACCGACAACTGAAATGGTACCGGCAACAATCAGATAAACCAAAGCCCCCCAATCTTTGGGAGCCATTTTATATGGATGGTAACGGCTTCTTCCCGATAAGCCGTACCCCCGCGCAGCCATTGAATCTGCCGTCTGCAATGCCTCTTCAAGCGCCCAGGTTAACAAAATTTGCACGAATTG
>DASVCO010000268.1:0-12097 GCA_036381575.1 Caryophanales bacterium | reverse complement strand
CTGATTTCCGACATTTGCTATTGGAATGGGAGTGAGATGATGGCTTACGAAACAATTCGAATAGAGCACCGGGATAAAGGCGTGACGTGGATTACCATTGATAATCCCCCGGCAAACGCAATCAGTGACAAGTTAATGGAGGAACTCGAATCGGCTGCTGATAAGCTCGGTTCTGATGACTCGGTCCGTGTCGTTGTGATAACGTCCGCCCATCATAAAACATTTGTGGCCGGAGCGGATCTGAAAGGGATGATTCAAAACGGGAATCGATATGCCGCGAATGACGGTGGAATTGCCAGCCAGAGTGCCAGGATGCAGGCTTGCTTTGATCGGTTCGCAAAAATGCCCAAGCCGGTGATTGCGGCCATTAACGGCCATGCGCTCGGTGGAGGCTGCGAATTGGCGATGGCATGCGATTTCCGCATCATGTCGAAAGGGCGGATCGGCCTTACGGAGGTCTCGCTTGGGCTGATTCCCGGGGCAGGAGGGACGCAGCGCATGACCCGGTTACTGGGACGGGCCAAAGCCACTGAATTGATTTTCACCGCCAGGCAATTAGAGCCAGAGGAAGCTTTGCAGATTGGGCTTATCAATCGATTTGTCTCACCGGAAAGATTTGAGGAAGAGACAACAGCTTTTGCTGAACAGTTGGCAGAAGGTGCGGTGAAAGCGATGGGATTGGCCAAGCGGGCGATTGATGCGGCGGAAGGGCCGATTGAAGAAGGACTGAATCTTGAGGCGAAGTCGTTCGCCGAGACCTTTCATACCGGGGAACCCGGTGTTGGATTGGCAGCCTTTTTTCAAAAAAAGAAACCGCAATTTATTCATTGATGACTTCTATTCAAAGGTGGGATCCAGATGTCTTCCTGGGATGAATTATTAAAGGGAAAAGTAGCCGTGGTCACAGGTGCGTCAAGGGGACTTGGCCGCGCAGATGCGCTGGCCCTTGCGGAAGCCGGAGCCGATGTAGTGATCACGGATATTTTGATTGAATCGGATGAGGAGAGAAATTCGGAGGCTCAGAAATACGGACCGATGGCACAGGTAATGGAAAGTACCAAAGTCGTTTATTCGGAAAAAACGGCGAAGGAAATTCAGGCTATGGGCAGACGTTCGTTTGCGACCAAGATGGATGTGACTGATCAAGAACAGGTTAAAGAAGTGTTCGGACGTGTAAAAGATGAGTTCGGCCAAATTGATATTCTCGTCAACAACGCCGGAACCCTGGATCATGTTTCCCAAATTGAAAAGCAAAATGATGATTTCTGGGAGCGGGATTTACATGTGAACCTGACAGGAGCCTACAATTGTACGAAAGCGGTTTGGCCGTATATGAAAGAACAGGGATGGGGGCGAATCATCAATATGTCCTCTGTTGCCGGGACCCTTGGCGGATTTGGGCAGGCAAGCTATTCCGCCACAAAAGGCGGGCTGCTCAGTTTTTCAAAAAGCATGGCGCTTGAAGGCGGGAAACACGGAATTAATGTAAATGCTATTGTGCCCGGTATAGTGGGTACGGAAGCCTTTAATATGGCGAATCCAAAGATGAACGAACGGATGATCAACCGGACAGTGTTCAAGAAGCCGGGAGAGCCGGAGGATATCGCGAACGCGGTCACATTTCTTTGCACAGACAAGGCTAAATATATTACCGGAGTTGGGCTTAACGTGTCGGGCGGAATTGAACTCTTTACCTTTTAAATAGATTGAGAGATTGTTTCTTTCAGCAAGGAGGTTATGTGATGGCGGAAGCGGTGATTGTAGATGCGATACGGACTGCAGTTGGAAGGAAAAAAGGTGCCTTTGCAGAAACGCATCCGGTAGACCTGCTTGTTCCGGTCCTTCAAGAACTCGTTAACCGGAACGGGATAGAAGCGGGCCAGGTGGAAGACGTTGTCACCGGATGTGTCACGATGACAAATGAACAGGGTGGAAATATCGGCCGTTTGGCAACGTTGGCGGCCGGGTTTCCACCCGAGGTGCCGGCTTATTCAATGAACCGAATGTGCGGGTCGAGCCAGCAAGCCATTCATTCGGCCGCTCAGGAAATATTGGCTGGCGATGCGGATATTGCGATAGCCTGCGGTGTTGAGAATATGACGAGAGTGCCGATGGGCAGTGATATCGGCAGGTTCAGCAGAAGCCTGACTGAAAAGCATAGTATCGTGCCGCAAGGGATCTCGGCTGAAATGATTGCTGACAAATGGAAGTTGTCACGGGAGGATGTCGATGAGCTTTCATTGGAAAGCCATCAAAAAGCGGCAAAGGCTGCGGATGATGGTTTGTTTGAACGAGAAATTCTTCCCGTTGAGGTAAAGAGCGAGGAAGGAGCGCCGCTGACTATCACTGAGGACGAGGGGATTCGCCGTGACACTTCGATGGAAAAATTGGCTTCGCTGACGCCGTCATTTAAACCGAAAGACGGTGTCGTGACGGCCGGAAATTCTAGTCAAATCAGTGACGGGGCAGCGGGGTTGTTGCTCATGTCGAGGGATAAGGCGGAAGAATTGGGCGTTAAGCCGAGAGCACGGGTTGTGGCACGGGCGGTTGTCGGTGAGGATCCCGTGATCATGTTAACGGGCGTAATTCCGGCGACAAAAAAAGTGTTGAAAAAGGCGGGGCTTAGCCTGGATCAGATGGACGTGATCGAGGTCAATGAGGCATTTGCTTCAGTTGTTAAGGCGTGGCAGAAAGAATTGGAGCCTGATATGAGCAAGGTGAACCCACGAGGCGGGGCAATTGCGTTGGGACATCCGCTTGGAGCCAGCGGCGCGAGGATTCAAACGACTTTGCTTCATGAGCTGGAAGACATGGATGGGAAATACGGGCTCCATGTCATGTGTATCGGTTTTGGTATGGCAACGGCAACCATTCTTGAACGGCTTTAGGAATAAGGTTTTAAATTCTTGTGAAACGGAGGAATCTGAAATGACAGCAACCAAGCCGAGTTCCAAGGAAGTTTTTCAAATGATTGATGCGGCATTAAAGGTAGACCCTTCAGTTACTGAAGGAATGAATACTGTTTATCAGTTTAACCTTACGGGAAATGACGGCGGAACCTACCAGATAATTATAGAAGAGAACAGCGCCCGGGCTGTTGAGGGAACGGAGAAGGAACCTGAGTGCACCCTGGAAATGGACGCTGAGGAATACAAGGATATGGTGGCCGGAACCATCAATCCGACGCAAGCTTTTATGAGCGGCCAACTGAAGATTGAGGGAGATATGGGATTAGCTCTCCAACTGCAAAACATTCTTTTCAGTTTTTCAAATTAGTCTTTTTCAGGAGGGAATTTGGTTTTTTATGCCAAAACCATCATTTCCTTTCCTGACTCAGTTAAATGCACCAATATCAAAAGCGAGACGGGGAACAGTAATAACGGGATATTGGAACCCCACATAAAAATAATCATCTCCGGGAGGGGAGCGCAATGGTTCATGAAAGTTTCCAGACCGTCAAGGGGGAAATTGATTGGGATGCGCCTATGTTCAAATTGTACGAAAAGGCGAAGCGGAATGGATGGAATCCGGCGGATATAGATTTCAGCCAGGATCGCAAGGATTTTCAGGCTTTGCGGGATGAGGAGAGAATCGCGGCGTTGCCGCTTGTCTCTTCTTTCTCCGCAGGTGAGGAGGCGGTGACGCTCGACATTCTCCCAATGGTCCACGTGATGGGGCGCCAGGGCAGGCTTGAGGATGCCATGTTCCTGACGACTTTTATGCACGATGAAGCCAAACATACGGAAATGTTTTCTCGCTGGCAGCGGGCTGTCGGGGTCGGGGATATGGATTTGTCTGTGTTTCATAGTGATAGTTACAAGCGGATATTCTATGAAGAACTTCCTGAAAAGATGGAGAGGTTGAACACAGATGATTCCCCGGAGGTTGTGATTCGGGCCGCAACTGTGTATAACATGATTGTTGAGGGGACGCTTGCGGAATCCGGCTATTATTCGTTCCGGCAAATCTTCAAGAAGGCCGGGTTGTTGCCGGGAATTTTGGAAGGCATTGATTATTTAAATCGGGATGAAGGGCGTCATCTTCAATTCGGAATTTACACGATTCAACGCTTGGTGGCCGGAAACGATGGTTATTTTAAACTGTTCAATGATTACATGGATGAGTTATGGGTTCATGCATATGGGGTTGTCGAGTATTTAACGTCACTGGCGGATCAGCAACAGCAGTTACCGAATTCCGAATCCTCACTTGAGATTGATTCTGATATGATGAAAGATTATGCGCTGAAACAATTTAACATCCGCAAGAGTAAGGTGGAGCGGGCGCGGAAGTTTGAAACGGCCGAGGAACTGGAATTCCGGGCAGCTAAGGAATTGTAGTCGATCATTTATAGAGGTATAAATTTTGCCAGAAGGAGGGGTGGAAATTGAGTGTTGTGAAGGAAAAGACGTCTCCGGAAAGGCTTGCTGCCCTGGGGAACATCTCAAATGAAATTGAAAGGGAAAAAGCGGCGATTACGAGAGCGAAACGACGGCGCAAAATATTCTCCGTAGTGGCCAAACACGGTTTGGCGTATGGGCTGAAGGATGCGTTGGCCCGAAATTTGTTCAGTAAAAAAAGAAACAGAAAGGAAGAGGAACAGCTTCATAAGATTGGACAGCGGATGAGGAAGGCGTTCGAAGAACTTGGGCCGACTTTTATAAAACTCGGGCAGGTCATGGTTACCCGGCAGGACCTGTTGCCCGAGCCGATCACGCTTGAATTGGAAAAGCTGCTTGATAGCGTCCCGCCCATTGAATTTTACAAAATCCAATACATTCTTGAGGAGGAACTGCCGGAGGGGATGGAGACGTTCCAATGGATCGATGCCGAGCCGCTCGGATCTGCTTCCCTCGCGCAGGTTTACAAAGCGGGCCTCCGAGACGGGAGAACTGTGGCTGTTAAAGTGGTCCGGCCGTCAGTCGAAAAGTTGTTCCAAACCGACATCAGTGTGATTAAGAAAATGACCGCCAAGCTGCAGAAACACCTTCCCCCGGAACTTGCCACCGCATTGGATGTAAACGGATTGATTGAGGATTATTACAGCAGTTCGATGGATGAGCTGAATATGGTGGAAGAGTCAAGGAAGATGAATGATTTCCGGCGCCTCCATAAAACGACGGAACATGTCGACATTCCCGAGGTTTACGATGCGACAAAGAACGTTCTGATCATGGAGTATATTGACGGTTGGTTAATTAAAGATTTTCCCGTGGATTTCTTTACATTTGAGGAACGAGTCAAAATTATGATTGATCTCGTTCATTTGTATGTGCAGACGATGCTCGACGGCCATTATCATGCGGATGCCCACGGTTCCAACATCATGATCAACAAACATACGAGAAAAGCCGTGATTATTGACTGGGGCATGACGGGAAGAATGGACAGCATTATGGCGCAAATTCTGATGAGGGTCATCATGCATATTCAGCTGAATCAGGCTGAGGACGCGGCCGAGGTTTATATGGAATTGCTCTTGCCAACGATTTATACCGACCCTGTAAAATTAAAAGATGAATTGAGGAGCCTCACATTGAATTATGTCAATGTCAATCAAGGGAACTCCCGTTATAACTACGGTCGCCTTGTGCTGGATGCAACGAATATTGGTCTGAAGAATTTTTGTAAAGTTCCGAATGGACTTGCACTATGGGCCAAGGGATTCTCTGCAACAGAAGGGGCGGCCCGTTGGATTTGTCCGGAAATCTCTTACGGCCAGGTGGTCGAAGCTTATGAGATTCCTATTTTGAAGAGCATGATGGAGAAGCGGTTCAATTATCGGGCCAATGCGAGCTTGCTCGCAGAATCATCGAAGCTTGTAGCCACGCTTCCACGGCGTGCCAACAAAATACTTGAAAATGCAGCAGATAATAAGATGCGTATGAACGTACAGCTTCAAACGGATACGGTGATTCGGAATATGGTGAACCAGATTGCAAATCGATTGTCATTCGCCTTAATCACGTTTGCTGTTATTGTTGCAACTGGTTTTATGATCGCAAGTGTACCGGATGGAACGTTTTTCGGGATGCAGGTGGAAACGATAGCCGAAGCAGGATTGATAGCTTCTGTCGTGTTGATTTTATTTTTTTTCTGGAGATTATGGAAGACGCGAAAGCATCGATCCTTGTTTTAATAAAATGACATTGACCACCTGTTCTAACATTTGCCTTCTATCGGGCATGCACCGAATCGCTATACAATCCGACAAATGACGGGCAGATCGACCGCTTCCCGACATTGGAAGGTATGGACGGAGATGGTGAATTTTTTATAAAATTAAGGTAAATCACAAAGGAGGGGGTGACAGATTGAAAGCCGCGGTATTACACAACTATGGAGAGCGTCTTAAGATTGAAGATGTAAATCTTGAAAAACCGAAAGAGGGAGAAGTTCGCGTTCAAATGAAAGCAGCCGGTATCTGCCACAGTGATTTGCATGTCATAAATGCGGATTTGCCTTTGCCGATCCCGATGGTTCTTGGTCATGAAGGGGCGGGAATTGTTGAGGAAGTCGGAAATGGCGTAACGCGAGTGAAACCGGGGGATCATGTCGTTTTGAACTGGGTCCCGGAATGCGGAGAATGCTTTTATTGCAGAAGCGGGCGTCCCGACATGTGTGATGAAGCTTTCAAACTTGCAACTTCCGGAACAATGGCCGATGGTACAACAC
Source organism: Caryophanales bacterium (assembly GCA_036381575.1). GTDB lineage: Bacteria > Bacillota > Bacilli > Bacillales > DASSOY01 > DASSOY01. The sequence continues at coordinate 5,422 of DASVCO010000268.1, read as the reverse complement.
GATTTCGGTATGGCGAACAAAATCTTTATCAATTTAACCAGACAGGCACGTTTACGGAATATACAGTTGTGCCCGAAAACGGAGCTGTTCCGATTCGGAAGGATGTCCCGTTTGAGCTTGCCTGTCTTGTCGGTTGCGGTGTAATGACAGGAGTCGGGGCCGTCGCCAAAACTGCCGGGGTAGAACCGGGAAGCACGGTTGCTGTAATCGGGACAGGGGGTGTCGGACTAAATGTGGTCCAGGGAGCCTCACTTTCTGGTGCGAAGCAAATCATCGCGATCGACCTTCTTGATAAGAAATTAACGATGGCGGAAACATTTGGGGCGACCGATACGGTGAATGCAAGTGAAGAAGATGTCATCCAGTCTGTTCTTGATTTAACCGACGGCAGTGGTGTCGATTATGCCTTTGAGGTCATCGGCCGTCCACAGACTGTGGCACAAGCTTACAATATTACGAATAAGACGGGAACCGCTGTGGTGGTTGGTGTCGCGCCTCCTCATGAAAGCGTTTCAATCAATGCATTTTCGTTGCCTTCTCAGGGGAAAACGTTGACGGGTTCCTGGTACGGGCAGGCCAATGCTTCCATCGATATTCCGAAACTGATCGATCTTTATTCTGTCGGGAAAATTCAGCTTGAACCTTTGATCAGCCATTTTTATTCGTTAAATGAAATTAATGAAGGGTTCGAGGAACTGAAATCTGGCAGAAATGCCCGTGGTGTCATCCGTTTTTAAAAACCTTTTTGGGAGGAATGTTTCGTGCCTTTTAAAGACTCGGATGATATGTACGATATCATCGGCGGTTTCTTTGAAACTGTGAAAGACAGTGAACAAACCAGGCAGGTAGTGGAAAACAATGAAGCAGATGAGGCTTATGACGCGCTGGTTACCTTCGTTTATCACAATCCTGAAGGAAAGGTGACCTGGATTGAAGGGACAAACGGTGGACTCGAGGTGATTTGCGGAGAAACAGATCGTACACCTGAGATGGAATTTGAACAGACTGCGGATGTCGGCAATCAATTTTGGCAGGGGAAATTGGATTTAACCCAGGCGCTCGCTCGCCAGCAAATTCAAGCGAGAGGCCCGTTGTCCAAAGCGATGAAAATCATTCCTCAGCTGGATTGGATTTACCCGAAATACCGGGAATACTTACAGGAAAAAGATCGGGACGATCTTTTGTTGTAAAAGGGTTGCGATCTTCGTGATAATTCGCCGATGTGCGATGGAGGTGGAGGGACGACATTGATGATTTCTGCGGAAACGCAAGAAGTAAAGTTGTTTGTAGGCGGAAAATGGAAGGATGCAAATTCGGGCAAGGTGTTCGATGTCCTTGATCCGGCAACGGGGCAAGTGACTGCACAGGCGGCGCATGCTGGAGAAAAAGATGTGGAAGAGGCCGTGGGGTGCGCCGAAAAGGTTTTTGAGGATGAGCGATGGCTTAAGATACCTGCATTGGAACGAGGACGAATCTTACAGCGGATTGGGGAACTCATTCGTTCACATAATTTTGAGTTAGCCCGGTTAATGACAAGGGAGAACGGAATGCCGCAAAATATGGCATTGTTTGTAGAAATTCCGATGGCCGCGGATTGTTTCAATTACTTCGCGTCCCTTGTTTCGGGCCCCAAGGGTGAAACACTTCCTTTTTCATTGACAGGAGCTCCTCAGAACCATATGGCCTGGACCATGAGGGAACCGATTGGCGTAGCAGGCCTCATCACTCCCTGGAATTTTCCGTTGCTGATGCCGACGTGGAAATTAGCTCCTGCCCTGGCAGCAGGATGTCCCGCGATTCTAAAGCCGGCTCCTGAAACTCCGTTAACCGCGTTGAAATTAGCTGAGCTGTGCCAGGAGGCGGGGGTTCCCGATGGTATGCTTCACGTCCTGACCGGCGGCGATGAAGCCGGAAAGGCGATTGTGAGCCATCCCAAAATTCCGAAAATCGCTTTTACGGGAGAAACCGCGACAGGGCGGCATATTTCCGAGTCCGCGGCTCCTTATATCAAAAGAGTTTCGCTTGAATTGGGCGGAAAATCGCCAAATGTCATTTTTGCGGATGCTGACCTTGAAGAAGCGGCGAAAAGCGCATTGTTCGGGATCTTCTACAATTCAGGCCAAGTCTGCCAGGCAGGAAGCCGTATTCTTGTTCATCGTGAGGTCTATCACCCCTTTGTCGAAAAGCTGGTTCGGGAGGCAAAGAAGTTAAAGGTCGGACCTGGAACTGATCCTCAAAATGACCTTGGCCCCGTTATCAGCGAAGCCCAGCATGAAAAAATCCAGCGCTATATTCGTACCGGCTTGGATGAAGGAGCCTTGGTGTTAACCGGTGGTCAAATTCCAGAAAGTCTCAACGAAGGATTCTATATAGAGCCTACAGTATTTGTTGATGTTGATCCCGAAATGAGCATCGCGAGGGAGGAGATTTTTGGCCCGGTTGCAGCGGTTATGCCTTTTGAAGACGATGAAGAAGCCGTACGGATTGCCAACGATACGATTTACGGATTGGCAGCTGCGGTTTGGACCCGGGATGTGAAAAGAGCTTTGCGAATGGCACAGAAAATCAAGACAGGAACATTGTGGATCAACACTTATCAGGTGCTGTCCCCGACGGTCCCATTTGGCGGTTATAAACAAAGTGGAATCGGTAGAGAATTGGGGATCCGTGCGCTGGAAGGTTATTTGGAAACGAAATCAGTGATTTGCGACCTGAATGATCGGCCGATGACCCTTTTTTAGCCCCTTTTTTTGTAGGGATCCCCTTGAGAGGCCCTACACTTTTCGGTATTGTTGAGAAAAGGAATGTTACTTAAAATTCTTTATGTAAGCGTTTGCCATTTGGCGAAATAGGGTAATACCCTGACAAGAGATTTTCAAAAATTCAATCATGGAGAGGTGAGTTTGGTGGATCCTTTGTATATGGAAGAGGCAGTCGAGGAGGAATCGGAACTTGTGACGGGACGGACGGTGAAAAAGAAACTTTTTGCGGCACTATTGTCCGGATTCTTGCTTCTTGGTGGTCTGGCGGCAGCTTTTGGCATTTCAGGAGTGGCTTACGCTATGCCAATCGCTGGTGTAGGGGACTTTTATGTAGAGTTTGATAAGTTGACAGGCAGCGGGTTTAAATTGTTTACCAAAGTAGGAGATACCGGCAAAGAGGAATCGGTTCCCATGATTCGTGTAAAAATCGATAAAGCCACGGTTAACGGCTTGCACATTTATAAAGAAATGGAATTGCCGGGAGTAGGGAAAGTCAGGTTTAACATTACGGCATCCGAGCCAGTGAAAATCAAAGGGCTTATCCAGGATTTTCAGGTTCAAAACAGTAATGCCAAGTTCACGAATCAAACGATTGACGAGAATTTCGGTGCCGAAAATCCCTTTTCACAGACTGCAAAAACCTTGACATTGACGGACGCCAAACTGAAAACCGACTATTTGTTCCAAAGTGTGGTTACCTTGAACGGATTACACCTTGGGTTTGAGAAGATTGGCGATTAACCGGACAATGAAACTGCGAGAAAGAGGGGTGAAAGAATGAACAAGGAAAAAAAGGCTTTGAAGGCCGAGAAAAAACAGGAAAAAATCAGAAGAAAGCAAGATCAATTACGGAATGCCGGACGCTTCAAACAGTGGCGGAAAAGACGTCCGTTCTGGGGAGCCACTCTGACTTTCCTGGCTGGTTTGCTGATTTTGTGGATTCCCCTTCATTTGTATATGCTTGAATTTGCCCCGGGCAATTTTGCCATTGTCGGTCTCCTGTTCGGCGGCTTAATAACAATTATCGGAGTTATGGCTTACATTTACCCGCAATTTTCAACGGTGTTCGGCGTGATGACCATCTTTCTGTCAGTGATTTCGATTATGGGAGCGTTGGGTGGTTTTGTTGTCGGGACGATCCTTGGCATTGTCGGTGGTTCTCTTTGTATTGCCTGGCGCCGTGAAGTGGTTCCGGTCCGTCAAAGATCCGATGGCCGCAAAAATGTTAAAGAATTCCGTAATTCGGAAGCGGATAAAAAGGAAAAAACCATCAAAGACGGGCAGCAAGATGCGCTATATCCGACAGCTTCCTCCCGCGTATTGTTTGTAAATGAAAATAATGAAATTGCTTCCGCGCTGGAGTCTGACAACCCGGCACCCAAGGGTGAACAGACGAATGGCGAAAAAATCGGCAAACGACAAAAGGGGAAATCACAGAAAGCAGTTACTCCGGCGGATGTGTTGGAAGCTACCGGATCAACCCGTATTCTTCACAATGATCATAAAGATGTAAATGAAAAATGGAATGTTTAGGGGAATGTCTATGAGACCAATCATTCGGACCATCGGCCAACCGAAGATCTATTTAGCCGTTATTCTGTTGATCGCCTTTTCAGTTCCCTTTAACGGGAGATCCGCCACTGCGGCAGAACCCTCTCCAGGTTTTGTTATTCATTCAGACCGGATTGAAGGGGAAATGATGGTTCCCGGTGTGACTGTCGGTCCTAACGGCCAACCGATGTTGGTTTTTAAATATGCCTCCGCCACAATACATGGACTTAAGTTAACGAATGTGGTGAATTCTCCGGATGGCCCTATAACGATTATCATCACGGCCCCATTAGTTAAAGCGAAGAACATGACCGTAAGAGCCACCGGTTTCTCAGCTGGAGGGGCGTGCCTTGAATTAGGTAAGACTTACCCGCAGATTGCCTTGAAGAATGTTAACATTCTTGCCCGGCACATGGAAGCAAGCCAAATAGACCTTCAAGGATTAAACGTTTCTGTTGTGGAAGGAGCTCATGGGCAAAAGCGCCCGGCAACAAGCAAGGTGATCAAAGATTTACTGGGTCTTCCGGCAAACGCTTTGGAGGATGCGATCGATGATTTACTAAGTGGGCATATGCCATTAAGCTGCAGGGCTCCTGAAAATGCCGGGGAAAATGATGGGGATAACAGCGATGGAACCGTCGTTGCCAACAAAGTTCAAGACGGAACGGATAAGATTGGAAAAGTCATTGATGAAACTGGCAAGCCCGTCGAAGAAATTGCAAACGGTGCAAATGACATAATAGATAACACGACTGACGACTTGGGGGATACGGTTGGCGGGATAGGAGATCAGTTGGGCAATACCATTGGCGGTCCCGTTGGTGATGTGGTCGGAAATACCGGAAACGCCATTGACAATATTGTTAATGGTGCGGGTGATACGGTGAACAATGTGGTTGATGAAGGGAAAAACACTGTTGATGATGCAGTTAATGATGTTGGAAATACGGTAGATGATGTAGTTTCCGGGAACATCGGCGACGTCCCCGAAGATGTCGGAGATACAGTGAACAATGTGAAGGAACATGCAGAGAAGGTATCACAAGAGCTGCTCAACGGCGTGGCCAAAATCGACGATCAGGCAATGGATCTGTTGTCCGACACCAATA